>JAVHPO010000001.1:0-7489 GCA_036170635.1 Prolixibacteraceae bacterium
CCGCCCGCCTCCTTCTCTCCACCCTCACCTCCAAAAAAATGATCCGTCATTGCGACCGCGAGGCACGAGCGGGAAGCAATCCGTTGTTTCCTTACGAATTTTCTTCCTGGAATATTTGCACATCTCAAATAATATTTAGATATTTGTCTAAATATCTATTTATCGTGAATATTTTCTTCAAAGCGTTGAACGATCCTACCCGGCGTGAGATTCTTGAGCTGCTCAACAAGGGAGATATGACTGCAGGTGAGATTGCCGACAGTTTCAGCATGACCAAACCAAGCATCTCCCATCACCTCGATCTGCTGAAACAAGCCGGTCTTGTGGTGAGCATCCGGGAGGGACAGTACATCAAATATTCGATCAATACCACGGTGTTTGATGGGGTAGTGATGTGGTTGATGCAGTTTAAGAAGTGAACTAAAGTGACTAGAGTGAACTAAAGTGACTAAAGTTGGAGAGGGTGAAGTTGACGATGAGGCGAGTCCCCGGGTCACTAAACCAAAGTGAAAATGTGAAAATTGAAACGGAGAAACGGTGAAACGAAGACAAGACTGGGGGACTAAGGGACTGGGGGACTAGGAGAATGGAACTCCAAAAAGTGATAATGTACAATTGGAAAATGTGGAAATGCGAAAATTAATGGAGGTGGAATTTACTTTCCTGACTGCAGTGTAGATTCTGCTGAAATCCTACCCTGGAGGGGTTAAATGTTAATAGCCCCGGGTGGAGTGAAACGGAACCCGGGGTTGGGAATGCATGGCGACCGCCGTCCGCGGTAGAAAATAGAAAAATGAGAACGACTTATTTCGGACGGAAGGGCCGGATTTTGGAAGAAGGAAATAGAAGACTTGGGAGAAACATGATAAAAACTTAACAAACATGAAAAACATTGCAGTATTATTGGTTTTGGTAATGTCTGTACTTGGTTTAAGAGGGCAGGAGATTACTGGTCAGTGGAATGGGGCATTGAAAGTACAGGGAATGCAGTTGAGGATTGTCTTCAACATCTCCGGCAGTGACAAAGGCTATAGTGCAACCATGGACAGTCCGGACCAGGGAGCCAAAGGCATTCCGGTTACAACCACTACTTTCACAGATTCAAAGTTGAAGCTGGAAATCCCCAATATGAGAATCGAATACAATGGGGAATTAAAAGAAAGTGTAATTACCGGAACCTTCAAACAAAACGGGATGGAGTTTCCGATGAATTTGTCGAAGGAGAAGATCGAAAAGCAAATTGTAAAACGGTCGCAAAACCCCGTTCAGCCTTATCCATACTATTCGGAAGAGGTGACCTTCCCGAATGGCAAAGCCGGCATCACCCTGGCCGGTACTTTAACCATGCCCGGAAAAGAGGGGAAGTATCCTGCCGTTATCCTGATTACCGGTAGCGGACCTCAAAACAGGGATGAAGAGCTGATGGGACACAAACCTTTTTTGGTGCTTTCCGATTACCTGACCCGGCAAGGTATTGCCGTGTTGAGGTACGACGACAGGGGAGTAGGGCAGTCGAAAGGGGATTTTAAAACTGCAACTACCGTGGATTTTGCATCGGATGTCGAGAGTGCCATCGCTTATCTGAAAACCAGGGCTGAGATCCTTCCCAAAAAGATCGGTCTCGTTGGTCATAGCGAGGGTGGGATCATTGCTCCAATGGTTGCCTCTCAATCGAAAGGGGTGAATTTTATCGTTTTGCTGGCAGGAACAGGTATACGGGGAGACAAATTGCTGTTGCTTCAACAAGAATTTATAGCGAAAGCAGCAGGTGTACCTGCAACAGAGATTCAGAAATCCAGGGAAATAAATTCAAAAGTATTTGAAATCGTAGTAAAATCAGTCAACGCTGATACTTTAAAAGCAGATTTGAGAAGATTTTTGGCAAAGACCATGAAGAGTAGTCCGGATTATACCAAACCAAAGGGAATGACAGATGGTGACTTTATATCCCTCCAGGTTAATCAAATAACAAGTCCGTGGATGCTCTATTTTATCAAATATGATCCGGCTATAGCGTTGGAAAAGGTGAAATGTCCGGTTTTGGCGATCAATGGGGAGAAGGATCTGCAAGTCCCATCCAAAGTCAATCTCCCGGCAATCGAAAAGGCATTGAAAAAGGGAGGTAATAATCAGGTTACCACCAAAGAATTTCCCGGATTAAACCATCTTTTCCAGGAGTGTAAAACAGGTTCGCCGACCGAATATGCAGAGATTGACCAAACCTTTTCGCCGGTTGCCATGGATTTCATAGCCAAATGGATCTTGTTGAAGACGAAGTAATAATGTGAGGGTGGGCTAATGTGGAAATTGGAAAATGTGGAAATGTGAAAATGAAGCCAACAGTGGGGATGGGATTCATAAAAGTTTTTCTGCTGAATATTTTGATTGTCCTACTGGTCATTATTGTCCTGAGAAATTGATTGAAATAGATAGTAATAGGTTGAAATAGATAGTAATAGGTTGAAATAGACAGTAATAGATTGAAATAAAATGAAAAGAGAGAAAATTATTCAGGAGCTGGTATTGATCGTCCTGACCCTGCTTCCGATTCTTTACCTGGCAATCAATTGGAGCGCTTTGCCCGAATCGATGCCGATCCATTTTGATGCACAAGGCAATCCCAATGGGTATGGTTCGAGATTGATTTACGTGTTTATGCCAATAGGTCTCTATTTCCTTATGCTGGTACTTCCCAAAATCGATCCGCGCAAAGCGAACTATGTTGTTTTTGAAGGGAGTTATTACAGGATCAGGCTTATCATGGCAATTTTCATCGGATTGATCGATTCGATGGTGATTTGGGGAGTTGTTAGCAATACCAATGCCATACACAAATTTCTACCATTGACCATTTTCTTCCTCTTTATGTTGATTGGCAACTACATGGGCAATTTTAGGCCCAACTATTTTGTGGGGATCAAAGTACCCTGGACGCTCAATAGCGATGAAGTATGGGTCCGTACGCACAAGTTGGCAGGAAAGCTTTGGTTTTGGGGCAGTCTGGCTGGGATGGTACTCTATTTTGTTGTGCCAAAGCCCGAGTGGGTTTTTGTACCGTTGATGGTAATTTTGGTGGTGGTGCCAATTGTTTATTCTTACGTGATTTACCAGAAATTGGGGGAATAGAATTGGTCTTTGAATTGTCTGGATTATCAGAGGTTACATCTCCTTTGCAAATGGAGCGATCTTTATGCCCAACTTTAATTTCCACCTCAATTCCTCACCTATCCATATTTTTTTATCTTTGTAGATAGTACCCTTTCTACAATTTCTATTTTTGATAGAATCGGGGAGTATACCTATAGGCTCCAATTAATTTAGACGCATGAAATACCCATGCCGACATGTCGGGACCAACCGAAAATGATAATGTGGGTATTCCATTTGGCCTTTGAAAAACAAATTATTATCTAATGAACCAACTATTTAGAAGAAAATCGGTAACCGTTCTTTTGGCTGAGGCTCAAACGGATGAACACAAATTTAACCGCGCCCTCACCGCAAGAAATCTGATCACACTGGGAATTGGAGCCATCATCGGAACCGGAATATTTGTTTTAACCGGTACAGCAGCAGCCAATTATGCCGGACCTTCCATCATGCTCTCTTTTATTTTTTCGGCATTGGGATGCGTTTTTGCCGGATTGTGTTATGCCGAATTTGCCTCCATGATACCGATTGCAGGGAGTGCCTATACTTATGCTTACGCGACTTTAGGTGAGTTTTTGGCCTGGATCATCGGCTGGGATTTGATTCTGGAGTATCTATTCGCCTCCTCCACGGTAGCTGTGGGATGGTCGGGCTATTTTGTCAGCTTCCTCAAAGATTTCAACATCATCATACCCCATGCGCTATGCTCTGCCCCCTTCAACCACATTGTTGGTCAGGGGTGGGAGAGGACCGGAAGCATCCTGAATTTTCCGGCTGTCGCGCTCGTAATGCTGATTACCGCGCTTTTGGTCATTGGAATCCGCGAATCGAGCAGGTTCAACAATGTGATTGTCATCATCAAACTGACGGTTATTCTACTATTCATAGGGTTTGGCATGTCGTACATCAATGTTGATAACTGGACTCCTTTTATCCCTGAAAATACCGGCAAATTTGGTTCATTTGGCGTATCGGGAATCTTTACCGGCGCCGCGGTAATCTTCTTTGCCTACATTGGGTTTGACGCCCTGTCAACTGCGGCTCAGGAGACCAAAAATCCTGCGCGCGACATGCCAATAGGAATACTCTGGTCACTGGTCATCTGTACCGTTCTTTATGTTGCAGTTGCTGCTGTCCTTACCGGGATGGTCAACTACAAGGATTTGAACGTTTCTGCTCCCATTGCCCTGGCCATCGACAGCGCCGGAGAATCGCTTGTTTGGCTGCGTCCATTTATTAAAATCGGCGCATTGGCCGGATTGAGTTCCGTCGTATTGGTGATGTTAATGGCCCAGCCACGGATTTTTTACACCATGGCCAAAGACGGATTGTTGCCCCCAGCCTTCACGGTAGTGCACAAAAAATTTAAAACACCTTATATTACAACCATTGTTACCGGTTCCATTGCCGCGCTGATAGCCGGACTTTTCCCCATCGCGGTGCTTGGCGAACTGGTCTCAATTGGTACACTTCTTGCCTTTGTCATCGTTTGTGCAGGAATCATCATCTTACGCAAAACCGATCCGGATGCTGTAAGGCCATTTCGCACGCCGTTTGTGCCTTGGTTCCCGATCCTCGGTATGATCATCTGCCTCGCGCAAATGGCAGCGTTGCCATTCGATACCTGGATGCGTCTGATTATCTGGATGGCATTGGGCATGATCATCTATTTCCTTTATGGAAAAAGAAGGAGCAAAGTATTTATCAATGAATCCAATCAAAAAGCAAAATGAAGATCGTACTGAAATGGATAATGCCCATATTACTCTTGCTGTTCGTTGTCTCGTGTAAAAAGGGCGGTACAACTGATGTTCCACCAGTTGTTGTTCCGGATACGACAAAACCAACAATTAGTATGGTGGATCCTACCCCCAGCAAGATTATCACATTGGGTACCGTAATGCACCTACAAATGGACTTGAGCGACAATGTCGAGTTAAAATCATACAAAGTTACCATCACCAAGAGCATGAAAGGGGTTACCACATCAGATTGGGCCTATGCCAACACCTGGACAATACCTGCCGGGAAAAAGACCCTGGCAGTTAACCACAACGAAATATTGGTGCCCTTAACCTATACCGGCAATCAGGTTACGCTGGGGAATTACGATGTGCTTATCACCTGTACGGATCTTGCCGGGAATGAAGCCACGACCACTGTGGTAATTGTACTCTCGAAATAAATCTAAAAAGTTTCCAAAGTTTTAGTTACGAACAAATTTTGCTCGTAACTAAAACTTTGGAAACTTTCTTCACATTAGCCTTTAGCCTTTAGACCCAACTCCATTCCCTTCGCCATCATATACCTAAACGCTTCTTCAAAATTGTTGCTGATTTCGCCATCGAGTATAGCCTCTTTGATAGCAGATTTAATTAATCCAATCTCTTTACAGGGCTGTAATCCAAATGTTTCCATGATTAACTCTCCTGTTACCGGAGGTTGAAAGTTGCGTACGGCATCCTTCTCCTCAATCTCTTTGAGTTTCTCCCGCACCAGTTGAAAATTGGCCAGGAAGCGGGTCACTTTCTCCTCGTTTTTGGAGGTGATATCAGCTTCGCAAAGGGTCATCAGGTCGTCGATGTCGTCGCCGGCATCAAATAACAAACGCCGTACTGCCGAATCGGTCACCTCCTCTTCCGACAGGACGATGGGACGCATGTGCAGCAAGACCATCTTTTGCACAAACTTCATCTTCTCGTTGAGCGGTAGTTTTAGCCGGTCGAACAGTTTTGGCACCATCTTTTCACCGACGAAATTGTGGGCATGGAAAGTCCAGCCCAGTGCCGGCGAAAACCTTTTGGTGACGGGTTTGGCCACATCGTGCAACAGGGCAGACCAGCGAAGCCAGAGGTTATCGGTGTTTACGCAAATCCGATCGAGAACCTCAAGGGTATGGTAGAAATTGTCTTTGTGATAAATGCCATTGATACTCTCCCTGCCTTTCAGGTTTTGTATCTCAGGAAGAATGATTTTCAACAATCCACTCACTTCAAGCAATTTAAATCCAATAGAAGGTTTATCAGTGAGGATAATCTTGTTGACTTCTTCCGTAATCCGCTCTTTTGAAACTATGTTGATTCGGTCGGACTGTTTGGTGATGGCTGAAAAGGTCTCCTCCTCAATTCTGAAGTTGAGCTGGGAGGCAAAACGTATGGCGCGCATCATGCGCAACGGATCGTCCGAAAAGGTGATGTCTGGGTCCAGTGGTGTCCTGATCAGTTTTGCCTCCAGATCGCCCAGGCCGTTGAAAGGGTCGATCAGTTCCCCGTAGCGATCCCGGTTAAGGGAAATGGCCAGGGTATTCATTGTAAAATCGCGCCTGTTCTGGTCATCAACCAAAGTGCCATCTTCAACGATGGGCTTGCGGCTATCCAGCCTGTATGACTCTTTTCTGGTCCCAACAAATTCAAAATCAACATCTTTATCACGAAACATGGCCGTCCCGAAATTTTTAAAGACGGTCACCTTTAATTTCGGATGAATCGCAACAGCCACTTTTTTTGCAAGACCAATTCCGCTGCCTACCGTGACAATGTCGATATCGTAATGTTCTCTTTTGCGGTACATCAGCAGGTCCCTCACAAAGCCTCCGATCACATAGGTTTCCAGTCCCTCTGCATCAGAAATTGAACCGATCAGTGCAAACGTCGGGTGTTGAAGATGTTCCTTTAAATTAAGAGATGCTGACATGAATGATCTGTTGGTGCAATATTTTCTGCAAAATTAATCAAATATGGGGAAGTGAAGGTCATAATTCCGGGCGGATGGTTTCAAGTTTCATTCCCCGTGATCCTTTGATCAAAAGAAGATAATCCGACAAGCTATGTTGCTGAAGGAAATGCGCCAAGTCAGCCGACTGGTTGAAGTGTCGGAATTGTTCAGGGGTCTTGCATGCCAAATAGTTCGGGCCAACCAGATAAACCAGATCTAGTTTCAGTGTAGAAAGAAAATCAACGATCTTCTGGTGTTCCTCTAGCGAAACAGTACCAAGTTCCAGCATATCCCCCAAAATCACCCCTTTTTTTGATGCAACAATATGATCGAAATTCTCCAGGGCTGCCCTGGTACTGGAGGGGTTGGCATTGTAGGCATCCATCAGGAGCCTGTTGTGTTCTGTTACCGCCATTTGAGACCTGTTGTTGTCGGGCTGGTAGCTTTCGATAGCCCTGGCTATAACGGTTGGATCTATTCCGAAATACTGTCCAATGGAAGTTGCCGCGAGAGCATTCTCGAGGTTGTAGCTGCCAACTAGCCGGGTTTTGATGTAGAGCCAGCCTTTGGGGAAAAGCGCTTTGAAAATTAGAAAAGGATCCGCACTGACGGTCTCACCTTCGAG
>JAVHPO010000002.1:0-7481 GCA_036170635.1 Prolixibacteraceae bacterium
AATTGATGCTATCCCTGGTTTCTATCAGAACTTTAAATTCGAGGTCAGAAAGTATTAATTTCGAGGTTATGCCATTTAAGTCGGTGATTTTGTACCAATTTGTTTTGTATTCCAGCGATTTTATCTGACACCAATTAAAGGTTTTTACTTTACTCCAAACCCCGGATTTGACCGCGATATGTTCATCGTCTATGTGAACATATGCGGATCCGAAGAATTTTTCGACAGAATAACCCAATCCATTGAAAATGCCGAAGATCCCATACACCAACAAATATATCATCATAGTCATTTGAAAAAATGATTTTTCTTTGTCACTTTGTATTCTGATAATAAAGTAGGTGATAGCCAATACAATCGCAATTACCCCCATCGCCAGGGTAAAATTTGATCTTTTTCTTTTTGGGATCAGGTCGATATAGAGTTCCATAGATTTCAGGTAAAAGGTTTAGCAATTTGTATCATTCTGGATTGCAGCCACAAAAATACAATAATTCTGTAATTGTAATATGTTTGATTTACCTCCTTCCGTCTGAAACAAGAATGTCAGCTTTTTCCATCATTTGCTCGCAGACGGTTTTTCCCTGCGTGTCCTTCTTCTACCAACATTTCGCCGCTAGCGCGGCTAAATTTGCGAGGGTGATAGATGGTATTCCACCCTTCAGCTTCGTTCGGAGATTGATTCTCCGTTATGATGTTTTTCCAATTTCCACATCCTCTCATTTTCATCTTCCCAGTCTTCCTAGTCGTCTCCTTCGTCTCCCTGTCCCTCCGTCATTCTTTAAACACTCTCATCATACAGATCTTGCAATCGAACTCCAGTTCGAAGCTGTTTGGTCCATCATTTAGTGTAAAAGGCAAAGCGAATCCATTCGGAAAAGTTCCTCCAAATCGCTTGCAGAAGCCAAGTTCGTGCTGGATGCAGTGTTTTGTAATCATCACCTGTAGGCGTCCGGTTACCGCCCGTTTTTCTACAGCCTTTTCGGGCAATGCAAGGCCATGGCGCCTGAAAAATTGCATAACAAGACGGTTGCTGATGTTGTTCTCAAAATGAAATGAATCGGGAGGGTAGGGTATGGTTGGGTTTGATTTTAGATTTTGCTTGTCCGAAGGTTTAATTTTTGGTGGTTGAGCAGGCTTCTTTGCACTCATTTTGGCTGCCAGTTGCTCCAGTAATCCCCTGCGTAACTCATTCAACTGTTGCGAGGTGAAAAAATATTGTTCGTTGCCACCCGTATCAATTTTACTTACCAGGAATGGAGTATCTCTCGATTTGGAGAGTTGGCGAAGGATATTTTCGTGCGATTTTGCAGGATCGTTGGCAGGGACTTTGTCCATAACGATAGAATTCATTGTCGCGGGGATCTCTGTGGCCGATTCATCCCTGTTTGCTTCAAGACTCCCATTAAATTCACCAAGGTCGCCAACAAGGGCTGCCCTGACCTTAAAACCATCAATCGAAGATTCAAGTTTGATAGCAATAGAAACCTTTCGTTCAGATGTCTTTTTGCCAAGGGCCATCTGGAAGGAGTGGTCCAAGTTTCGGTAGATGCGGGCCCCCACAAATATGTTATTCATCCTGTCGGGGAAAATTGACCTATTCTCTACCCGGTTGACTTTCAATCCTGCACTCTCTCCCATGTGGTTCACAAAGGTCAGGCCATCGTTGTTCCCTGGAAGTTTGGTTCCAGAAACCTGAAAGGAATCCCTGTTGAGACGCATAACTTCCCCTATCTCTTCGCCGGTTGATTTAGGACTGTCTATCCCTGCTACGGAATCCCTCCTTCCGTTCATAAAATATTCGGTAGCCCCCCGGTGAAAGGTTTTGGCAGGATCGGGGGTGAAAAAGAAGGTTGTTTTTCCCAAAGATGATGGTGCAAATTTCTGTTTTTCAGCCAGAAAGCGATCAAGCTCCAGACGATAAAAAGCCGTTATATTTTTCACATAATCGATATCTTTCAGGCGTCCCTCAATTTTGAATGAGCGGACACCGGCATCTACCAGTTCGGCAATCGATTGAGAGCGGTTGAGGTCTTTGAGCGAAAGCAGATGTTTGTCCCTGATTATCGTCTTTCCTGTGGCATCCGAAAGGGTATATTTTTTTCGGCAAGGCTGGGCACAGGCTCCCCGGTTGGCGCTCCTGCCGCCCATGGCATGGCTCATGAAACATTGTCCGCTCAAACTCACGCAAAGGGAGCCGTGCACAAATGCCTCGAGTTCGATGGTGGTCTGTGACGAAATCTCTTCGATCTGCTGTAGGGAAAGTTCCCTGGCCAGTACGGCCCTTTTGAATCCTACTGCCTCCAGGAATTTTATTTTATCTACCGTGAAGTTGTTGGCTTGCGTACTGGCATGAAGCGCGATGGGTGGCAGGTCCATCTCCAGGATGCCGAAATCCTGGATGATCAGGGCATCCGCTCCTGCCTCATATACCTGACGGATGATTCGCTCTGCTTCCATCAGTTCATTGTCGTAGAGGATGGTGTTGAGGGCAACGTAAGTTTTGACACCGAACAAGCGGGCTTCGGTCGCCAGCTTCTCTATCTCTTCAATCGAATTTCCGGCAGCCTCCCTGGCTCCAAACTTTGGCGCGCCAATGTAGACGGCATCTGCGCCATGATGGATGGCAGCGATACCGCATTCAAGGTTTTTGGCGGGAGCTAGGAGTTCGAGGGTTTTTGTGCTTCGCACGTTTGAAAAGTTTGAAATGTTTTTCTAGTATAAAATGTTAAAAAAAGCGCCGGTCCCTGAGCGGAGTCGAAGGGTCAAACGCCCGAAGGGCAAACATTTTAAACTTCTTCCCGGAGCGCTTCCCAATATTCGACTGCCCTACGGGTGTGCGGGATGACGATGGTACCTCCTACCAGGTTGGCGACGGCAAAGATCTCGAAAAGTTCTTCGGTGGTGACCCCTTGTTCGTGGCATTTTTCGAGATGGTATTTGACGCAATCATCGCAACGAAGCACCATGGAGCTCACCAATCCCATCATCTCCTTCGCTTTTGTGGAAAGAGCCCCTTCCATGTAGGTGTTGGTGTCGATGTTGTAGATCCGTTTCATCACCTTGTTGTCGGCTGCCAGGATCTTCTCGTTCATTTTGGCGCGGTAATCGCGGAATTCAGTAATTTTTTCGTTCATATTTTCAGTATTTATTTTTTAAATATATTGATTCGCCTTCCTATATTGGTTCTATTCCGTCCGAAACAAATAAATCTCATTTTCCAATTTGCTACCGCGGACGGTTCCTCCGCGACTTTCGTTTCCCCCGGGTTCTCCCGCGCCTGCGGGACTCCACCCGGGGTTATTCATATTTAACCCCTTCGGGGTAAGATCTGAGCAGGTTCGAACTTGCTGTCAAAAATGTGAAAATTGCACTTCTTTCAATTTCCACATTTCCATATTTTCCAATTTCCACATTCATTTCATCTCTCCGTCCCCCCTTCGGCTACGCTCAAGGGCCGGTTGCATCTCCAAGTCCCCTAGTCTTCTGTCTCTCCGTCTTTCAGTCTTCCCCTTCGTCCCAGTCTTCCCAGTCATCCCCTCTTTCTTTTCGTCCCTAAGTCTCCAAGTCCCCTAATCTCCTTCGTCCCAGTCTTCCCAGTCATCCCGTCATTCGTTCTCCCCCTCGCAAGATCGCCCCCTCTTGAGTCCTACTCCGTCGGTGCGTCAATCTTACCTTCCACCTCCCCGATGAGGGTAGTCTGCGTGCAACCTGTGATTTTAACCCGGATAAAATCGCCAATTTCAATGCCATTGTTCGGAAAGACAACCACTTTATTTTGTGAACTCCGTCCGAAAAATTCGCTCTTTTTCTTTTTGGAGATTCCCTCCGCAAGTACCTCCATGGTTTTGCCGATGTCTCTCCGGTTGCTCTCCATCGATAGCCGGTTTTGCAGATGAATGATCTCCTCCAGACGCCTGGATTTCACCTCTTCCGGAACATCATCCACGAAGTGGTCGGCGGCATAGGTTCCGGGCCGCATCGAGAATTTGAACATAAATGAGGTGTCGAACTGAACCTCTTCCATCAGTTGCAGGGATTGTTGATGGTCCTCTTCGGTTTCGGAACAAAAGCCACAAAAAATGTCTGTGGTGATGCTGCATCCCGGTAGGGCTTCACGAATCGCTTTAATGCGGCCGAGGTACCATTCGCGGTCATATTTCCGGTTCATCTTTTTCAGAATGGCCGAACTGCCTGACTGCACGGGAAGGTGTATGTGGCGGCAAATATTCGGATAGACAACCATCTTCTTTAACAATTTGTCTGACAGATCTTTGGGATGGGAAGTGGTAAACCTTACTCGCAGGGAGGGTGAGATCTGTGCCACCATCTCCAGCAGATCATGAAACTTAACAGGCTTCCGGGTGGCTTCGGGATGCCAGACATAGGAGTTGACATTCTGACCAAGCAGCGTCACCTCTTTGGTTCCGCTTTCCATCAAGGCTTTCACCTCATTAAGGATATCTTTGGGATCGCGGCTGCGCTCCCGGCCACGAGTATAGGGAACGATGCAATAGGTGCAAAAATTGTTGCATCCCCTGGTGATCGATACGAAGCCCGTAATTCGCTCTTCTCCGATCCTTTTGGGGATGATAGAGTCGTAGGTTTCATTGATTGTCAGCTCAACATTGACGGCGCTTTCCCCCGAAAGGGCTTTGTCGTAAAGGAAAGGGAGATCCCGGTAGGCATCCGGACCGGCAACAAGATCGACCGATTTTTTTTCGATCAGTTCATCGCCAATGCGTTCGGCCATGCAGCCGATCAATCCGACGACCAGTTTCGGATTTTTCTTTTTCAAGCTTCTAAAGAAAGACAATCTGTTCCAAATTTTCTTTTCGGCATTGTCGCGCACCGAGCAGGTATTAACAAGAATGGTATCCGCATCTGCAAATTGATCGGTTATGGTGAAACCACGGTCGCCCATTACGGAAGCGACAACCTCACTGTCGGCTACGTTCATCTGGCAGCCGTATGTCTCGATATAAAGCTTTTTCTCCGTCATTATCTTAAATTATGTGTCAGCTACCGCAGAAGCTGACAGGCTGCAAAGTTAGAATCAATTCTTCCAAAAAGAAGACTGAACTATTGTTAACTTGTTTTTTAAAAACTTACAGTTTACTACTTTCGGATAGAAAACCTTAAGAATACTGGCATTTAAGTGTTAAATCGATTGGATAAAGTTAGTTGCCGTTCTGAATTTGCAGAATCTAATAGACATTTTGCACAAAAATCAGACGAAAATTGTGTAAATTTGTCGTCTAAATTGAGCGGCTATGAACCACACTTTTGTACCTTTTGAAGAGCTGAAAAAGTTATACCCAAACGAATGGGTACTTTTAGGCAATCCCAAAATTCAAAATACCTCCGTTTTGGGTGGAATAGTTTTGTATCATAGCAAAGACAAAAAAGAAGTTTGTTATATCGGGCGAGACAAGACTGCTGATTTCTCAACTGTTACAATTGCTTTTGCAGGTGATCTGAAACAAAATAGGAAAATTGGAATATTGACAAGAATATGAAAATTTTCACCTTCGACCTTCCAACAGAAGATGATGTTATCATTGTAAACGCATCTGTTGAGGGGAAGTTCAAATTTCGTCTCGCACTTGACACTGCAGCGACACATACTACAATTGACAGTAGTGTTCTTTACTTTTCAGGTTACGAACTGAAAAACAGTAAGGGTGAAAAGGAGATTGAAACATCGAATGGTATTATTGTTGTCGAGACATTCGATGTAGAAAAATTGGAGTGTTTGGGAATTATCAAAACTAATTTTGAAGTCCAAGTGTATGACTTTTTGGCGCATGGCATCACTTCTGACTATGACGGTGTTATTGGACTTAACTTTCTTAAAGATTTCAAATTCTGCATTGACATTGTAAAAAGGGAAATTAGCGTTGATTTATAGAAATTAGTACGCCAAAGGAAATTACGAAATATGGAAACGAAGATTAAAAAACCCGGAAAAAAGTTTGACGCAATAAAAGTAATGCGTGAAATACGAGATAAAATGAGCCTTGAAATTATGACAATGACTTACGAGGAGGAAAGAGCATTTCTGGACAAAATTCTTTCCAATGATGGAATTGCCAATAGTATCTATATACTTACAGATGAACAACATCTTGCGATTGAGGAAGCCCAAGAGCAATTTAAAAATGGTCAATACCTGAAGAGTGAGAAGGCAGACATAGAAATTGACGAATGGCTAGGCAAATAGTCTGGACTGAAAGAGCACAAGCTGATAGAATCGCTGTATTGTTCTTTCGGTTTGGGATTGCAGACAAAATCCAGAAGATTTCGAATTATGATTTTTCCCAAAACGTTTTTCTTTATCTTTGCGCCAAATTATCCGTGATATGATTCCGATTGGACGGAAAACAGGCATTTTGATTTTTTTATTTCTGGTGGCATTCACCTGCCGGACAGAGGCTCAAACAGCCAGACCAATCACGCCACCTCCTGCCGTTACTGATGGTTCATTTATCTGGCAGCGTTTGAATGTGGAGGCCAGCAGTGAAATTGCGGATCTTCTCCGGCAACAATACGACCAAAGCAGAAAAGTCGGAACCTTCCGGGGATACCGTCTTCAATTGTACTTTGGATCCGGCGTACAGGCCAGGGCGCACGCCGAAAAAGTCAGGGCCGATTTCAACGCCCTGCATCCAGAAACCAGGGTCTATCTAATCTTTAAGTCTCCCGATTTCATCGTGAGAGCAGGAGATTTCAGGAGCAAAAGCGAAGCATTGAAAGTATTAAAGAGTTTATCATCCGGCTTCTCGAACGCGTTTATCGTCTCGGACGAAATCGCTTTTCCGGGTCCGGTAGTTCAAGTAGAAATTAAATAGAGCATGAGCGACCAAATCAAACACGAGTGTGGAATAGCCCTGATCAGGCTTCGTAAACCGCTGGAATACTACCGACTGAAATACGGAACCTGGCAATACGGGATCAACAAGCTCTACGTGATGATGGAAAAGCAGCACAACCGCGGGCAGGACGGTGCCGGAGCTGTTGGCGTAAAAGTGGATATGTCGCCTGGAAGGGAATACATTTTCAGACACCGCTCCATAGATCCGAATCCCATCCGGGATGTTTTCGTAAAGATTTTCAAAGAGTTCAGCCATGCCCAACAGCAATATCCCCAGGCATTTCCCGATCCAACCTGGGCCAAGGCCAATCTCCCATTTGCAGGAGAGCTTTATCTCGGGCACCTGAGATACGGTACCTTTGGCCGCAATAGTGTGGAGTCGACCCATCCTGTAATGCGACAAAACAACTGGCGTTCGCGGAACCTGGTGTTGGCCGGGAATTTTAACCTCACCAACGTTGACGAACTTTTTAACCTGCTGGTAGGGCTTGGACAGTTCCCCAAAGGTTTCAATGATACCGTCACCATCCTCGAAAAAGTAGGCCATTTCCTCGACGAAGAGAACGAGCTGCTTTTCAGACAATACAAGAATGAAGGCTATGCCAAT
>JAVHPO010000003.1:0-7480 GCA_036170635.1 Prolixibacteraceae bacterium
TGGATGGCAGGTCGACAATGAACCAGGAACTTTTTTTGATTACAACCCCGACGCCCAACAACGGTTTAGAGAATGGCTAAAGAAAAAATACCAGTCGATCGATGCACTCAATACCACCTGGGGTACCCTGTTCTGGAGCAATACCTACAGCGACTTCTCCCAGATCAACATCCCCCTGCATAAGCAATGGGGTATGAATCTAAACCAACGACTCGATCACTACCGTTTCGCGGCTAATGAAACTGCCACTTTTCTGGATGAGCAGTCTATCGAAATAAAAAAATATGCCTCCAGCAAACAATGGGTAACAACCAATTACATTCCCAACTACGATGGCGGATACATAGGCCAAAGCAAGGAGCTTGATTTTATCACCTACACGAGGTATATGGTTTATGGTGAATCTCTGGGTATCGGAAAAAAAGGATACCGATTGGGCGATCCTTTGAGAATCGCCATGGCCAACGATTTTTTTAGGCCAAAAACTCCGGTTTATGGCGTGATGGAGCTGCAACCCGGTCAGGTAAACTGGGGAACCATCAATTCCCAACCACTTCCCGGAGCCGTCAGATTGTGGTTGTGGCATCAGTTTGCTGGCGGAAGCAGCCTGGTTTGCACCTATCGGTACAGGGCTCCCCTTGTCGGTTATGAGCAATACCATTACGGAATTGTCGGTCCGGACGGCGTTACTCCTACCCCAGGCGGATTGGAGTACCAGAAATTTATCCGGGAGATTGACCAGCTTAGAAAAATATACCTACCTGCAACATATCTTCCGGCTGACTATCTGGCAAGAAAAACGGCCATACTCTTCAACAATGAGAATATCTGGGGAATGGAGATGAACAAACAAACCGTGCAGTGGAACTCGATGGATCATGTAATCAAATACTACAAACCCCTGAAAGCCTTTGGGGCGCCGGTTGATTTCATCACCGATCAGACAGATTTTTCAAAATATCCAATTGTGATAGCTCCGGCTTATCAGCAAATAGACAAAGAGTTAATCAATAAATTAACCCAATATGTTCAGGCTGGCGGCAATTTGGTTCTCTCCTGCCGTACCGGTCACAAGGATCGTGAAGGTCATTTGTGGGAAGCCAAATTTGCGGCACCTATTTATGACCTGATAGGCGCTGAAATTGAATTTTACGACCTTCCGATGCCCCATTCGCAGGATTCTGTTTTAATGGATGCAAGAAAATATGCCTGGAAAACCTGGGGCGAGATTCTCAAACCCAGAGCTGAAACCAAAGTCCTCGGCACCTTCCAGGGAGATTTCTATGCCGGAAAGCCTGCCATAATAAGCAGAAAGTTGGGCAAAGGAACCGTAACCTACGTTGGCATCGACAGCAATGATGGCCTGATTGAAAAAGAGATCCTGAAAAAGCTCTATGCTCAATTGTCTATTCGGGTTGAAAACTTACCTGAAGGAGTCTCTGTCGAATACCGCGATGGATTAGGCATTGCCGTTAATTATTCGGACAAACCATACACATTAAATATTCCAAATTCTTCACAAATTTTAATCGGCGAAAAAGTGCTTCTAACTGCCTGTGTAACAGTATGGAAACTGTAATAAATTTGATCAATTGACGGGGTGACTCAGAGTCACCCCGTCAATTGATCAAAACTTGCCAGATTTTTGAACTTCTCGCGGCCTGGGTTGGGATAATATTCCATAAGTATTGGCATTGATAACTGAAATAAAATTGACAAATTAGTGCCAATTTGCATCGAATCTATTTTGGTTAACTACTATTAATAATACATGGCGATGCGTTATAAAAATCATTTGAGGGCTTTGATCCCAATTCTCCTGTTTCCGCTTTTCTCATTCGGACAGATTAAGGATAAACCCTATCCCCAGGCCACTTCTGTAAAATTTGAGGTCGCACCTGAACTGAAATCAGCGAAACTTCTCAAACTTGAAGTTGATTACAACAACAATGTCTATGTGCTGACCGACAAAGGAGTCTACCGCGATTTCTACGGATCAAAAATCTCCAAAGACCTGCTCTACAGAAAACTGTCGGAGATGAATCCGGTGGATATCACCACGCAGGAGGGTGCCGGATACCTCTACTACCTCTATGCCGACAGGTTTCTGACCAACGCTCATGCAGGGACTATTTTCTCGAAAATTCCTGAAAACAGCTATCAAACCATCCGGGTCAACCAATCGGGCACCGTGCTGCTGGCCGGTGATGGAAAAGCCGCCCTTTACAAAAATTCAGAAAAAATTTGTGACCTTAAGGTACCGGAAGATCAGCCAACGCGATGGTATGTTGATAAAGACGATTTTTATGCCTTGTCGTCAAAAAGCATCAAGACATTGGTTCAAAAAGAGTGGAAAACCATCTACCAGGGTGAAAATCTGACCTGCATGGCATTTGCAACCAACAAAATAACGGTGGGAACAAAGGATGGGTACCTGGTGCTAAATTCCTTAACGGGAAAGGTTTTACAACCGTTAAAAAAGGAGCTGCCCGTTCGTTCGATCAACGATCTGTTGGTTGTCAACAACCAGACTTGGTTTTCTACTTCAGACGGGGCTTTTCGGGAAGAGAGTGGAAAATACCGCTATTTTCAGGGAGAAAGATGGTTGGTCGACAACAATATCATTGACTTGAAGGCAGATACAGAAGGAAATATTTACCTTCTTTCTCCCACCGGCCTCGGCAAAATCGAATTTTCTCCAACAACCCTGGCAGCCAAAACCAAAAAGATCCAGGACGACATCCGAAAATACCACATGCGCTATGGCTTTGTTTGCGAAATCAGTTACGGAAAACCGGGAGATTTAACAACGGCACAAGCGGTAGATAATGACAACGATGGACTCTGGACCACGCTCTACCTTGGCAGTCAGGCCTTCAGGTTTGCCACAACAGGCGAGGAGATTGCCAAACGTTACACATGGGAGTCGTTTGAAGCTTTTGAGCGTTTGCTGACAGTCAATCCTTTGAAAGGTTTTCCCTCCAGAACCTTCGAACGCAAAGGAATTATTCACGATACACTGGCCTGGCGACCTTCTCAAAATCCTGAATGGGATTGGAAAGGTACCACCAGCACAGATGAGTACATCGGCTACCTTTTCGTTGCGACTGTGATGGATCAGTTTGTAGCCAAAACTGCTCCGGAAAAGAAGCGAATAGCAGATTTCATTGATGCCATCATGACCCATATCATCGACAACAATTACTATTTCATTGATGTCGATGGTCAACCAACCAGGTGGGGAAGATGGAATCCTGAATATGTGAACTCCTATGCCAAATATGTAGACGACAGAAAATTAAACAGCGCTCACCTGATCGCTGGCCTGCAATTGGCCTATTCCCTTACCGGCAAAGAAAAGTATAAATCAGAGGCTTTCAAAATGATGGATAAATACGGTTACCTGGATAACATCATGATTCCAATGAAAACCATGATGCGAACGACTGAGTTTGTCCACAAGGGTGAAGTGATGGGTGATTCGTGGAACCACTCCGATGATGAGATGTCTTTCCTTACCTATTGGGTCCTGCACAAATACCCCTTCAATGATTCGCTGAAGAAAAAATATGAATGGGTCGCCCGTGATCATTGGGAGATAGAGAAACCCGAAAAAGACGGACTTTGGAATCTGCTCACCTATGGAATCAGCGGTGACATCGACCTTAATTCTACCATCTGGTACCTCAGGGAGTACACACCTGATCTTGATCGGTACTCCACAAAAAATTCACACCGAAAAGACCTGGTTCTGATTCCGGCAAATTTCAGGGAACAAATCACACAAGAGCTGCTTACTGCCGGCGAACGCCCGATGATTCGTCACAATACCAATCCATTTGCCCTTGACTGTAACGATGGAAGAACCTCCAGACTGGCCGGTGATGAATATCTCCTACCCTATTGGATGGCACGCTACCTGAAAGTGATCGAATAAATAATGGTTAATGATATCTTTGAATAATCAAATTTAAATAACCCGGAAAATGAAGTTTTTAAAAAAGGTTCTGATTGGATTTTTGCTTCTTCTTTCAGTGCTGATTGTTCTGATGTTGATTCCCCGGATTTGGTCCGCCGCGAATCCCAAAAAGGCGCCAATGGGATATTACTATTATCCGCCAACCATTGCAGCTATTTTCACGGGACTGGAATCATTGATCAACAAAACACCGGATATTCCGGAAAATGTGGAAGCTTTTAAGAATGTCGAATACAAAAATATCAACGGAAGGTCCCTTCAAATGGATTTCTACCGTCCGATAGGAATGACCAAACCGGCGCCGCTGCTCGTTTTCATCCACGGCGGAGGCTGGCGCGGCGGCGATCGGGCCGATTACCTGGTCTACCTGACGCACTTTGCCAAACTTGGTTATGTTACGGCGACCGTTTCCTACCGATTTTTGAAAGAGGCGCCATATCCCGCTTGTGTCAATGATATCATGGACGCGGTTCACTTCATTTTTCAAAATGGCGAAAAATACAACTACGATCCCGACCGGATCTGTCTGATTGGCGGCTCTGCTGGCTCTCACCTGGCCATGCTGGCGGCATACGGCTGGAAAAAACAGCTCTCGGCTTCCGACACAATCCAACAGGTTGTGGAAAAACACAAAATCAAAGCTGTGGTCGAAATCTACGGACCCACCGATTTTACCACTGAATATGCCCGCAACCACCCTACAATCACAGGTTTTTTAGCCCACTCTTACCAGGAAGCCCCGAAACTCTACGTCGAGGCCTCCCCAATCACCTATGTAACCAAAGAGTCCCCAACCACACTCATCCTTCACGGTACCCGCGACATGCTGGTACCCATCAGTCAGGCCGAATTGCTGAAGCACAAGATGGATAGCCTGGGGGTGGTGAATGTTTACTGTCCCGTACCCGGATGGCCCCACAAGATGGATATTGTTCAACGTGTAAATAATTACACAAAAAGAGTGATGGGGGATTTCTTCGAAAAGTATGTAAGATAATTTGATTTTTAATCCTAAAAGGAATACATTTGAGAAAACTCCTGATGTATACTGTTTAGTCAAGTCATATTCAACTACATGAGAACCAAAACTCTATTATGACTTTTAAAAAAATAACATATACAATTTTCTTTCTGATTACAGGCATCAATGGAATTGCTCAGAACAAAGCAATCATTGACAGTCTTCTCTATCAACTTAATATAACCAGCGCTGATTCCATCAAAGCAGATATTTACAACAATTTATGTTGGAATTACAGAGTTGATTCACCAAAATTGGGATACGAATACGGGATAAAAGCACTGAAAATCTATGTTGAAAGAAAAAATGTTATAAAACAATGCAATGTATTGAATAAGTTGGGAATCAACAAACGAAACCTCGGGGAGTATTCAGCAGCCCTGGACGACTTTTATAAAATACTTTCCATAGCTGAGAGTCCTTTGTGCAATCTTGAGATCGCCTATGCCAATAATAACATAGCAGATATTTATTCCCGACTTGAAAAATATGATAAAGCGCTCGAATTTACTGATAAGGCATTTCCTTTGTTTCAGTTGGTAGGTAATAAAACAGGTATTGCCTATAACCTGAATTTAAAAGGAAGTATTTATGAAAGTAAAAAGGACTGGAAAAATGCTTTAAATTATTACAAATTGGGCCTTGAGCTTCGATTAAAAATAAACGATATTTCAGGTGCAGCAACGTCATTTGTGCATATTGGCGACTGCTGTCTGGAATTGAACCTACCTGACAGCGCTCTGGTTTATTACAAAAAAGGCATAGAATACTACGACAAAGCAGGTTTTACCAATTACGGCACAAGCTATATCAGTCTGGGCAAGTATCATGCCGCCAAAAAAAACTACAAAAAGGCGATCTATTATTTAGAAGAAGCCATTTCCAAAGCCCAAGTAATGAAGAGCCCGATGAATATCCAAAAGGCAAACGAAGTATTACACTCGGTTTATTATGAGTTGAAAAATTATAAAAAGGCCTACGAAACTCAGACTCTCGCCCGGGTAGGTGATGAATCCCTTCGAAGATCCGATTATATAAAGAAAATAACCACGCTAGAACTAAACTATGCCTTTGAACAACAAGCCAAACAAAATGAGATTGACGTTCTTAAAAAGAAAGCATTGTACGAATCCCACATCTACAAGCAACAACTATTGTCGTACGGTCTTGTCATTCTTCTATTTGTAATAAGTATAATCACATTTTTTGTCTTCAGAAATTACAAATATACCGCAAAAACAAATCAGCTTTTGAAAGAGTACAATGAAGAAATATCCAGACAAAAAGTGGCAATTCAAACTCAAAATGAACAGCTTCAGGAACTCAATGCTACGAAGGATAAATTTTTTGGTATCATTGCTCATGACTTAAGAAACCCCTTTAACGGAATTCTAGGAATCTCTGAATTATTGGTTTCTTCCTGGCAATCGTTTACTTACGAAGAAAAAATGCCAATGGTTAAAATGATTCGCGATTCTTCTCAACATGCATTTAATTTATTGGAGAATTTATTGGAATGGTCTAAGGCCCAAACCGGTAAAATAGATTTTCATCCGGAGAATTTTATGTTTGATAAACTATTAAACGAAGTAGTAAGTCTTTTAGAGAACTTGTCAAATCAAAAAAATATCACAATAAATTGCCAAATAGCTAAAAACCTAAAAGTGTTTGCTGACCGAAATATGATCAATACAATTTTGAGGAATTTAATTACAAATGCCATAAAATTCACTGACACAAACGGTGAAATAAATGTAAAAGTGGTACAGGAAAAAACGGAAATTGTGGTCCATGTCAGCGATAACGGCATTGGTATCAGCGAAAATGACATCAATAAATTATTTAAGATTAGCGAAAAAATAACCTCCAGGGGTACACACAACGAAAAAGGGACAGGTTTGGGCTTATTACTGTGTAAGGAATTTGTTGAAAAACATGGTGGTAAGATTTGGGTAGAAAGCGAATTAGGGAAAGGAAGCGATTTTATTTTTACGCTTCCTGTCAAATACCAATAAAAACAAGCGGATTGAAAGCTTGAACTGATCAATCACTATTTTCTATTGAGAAAGGTTAAGGAATATATAAAGCAGATTGTAGTTCTAACCGGTGCCGGGATGTCGGCTGAGAGTGGAATCCGTACTTTTCGCGATTCGAACGGATTGTGGGAAGAGTACGATGTGATGGAAGTAGCCAGTATCGAAGGATGGCGCAAGAACCCCGAACTGATGCTTCGCTTTTACAACGAACGCCGAAAACAGATGTATGAGTGTGAACCTAACAAAGGTCACCTGCTGCTAGCTGAACTGGAAAAAAATTCCGATGTACGGATAGTTACACAAAACGTTGATAATCTGCACGAAAGAGCCGGATCGACGCATATTCTTCATTTGCATGGTGAACTATCCAAAGCCAGGAGTTCTGTTGATCCAAACCTCATCTATGACATAGGCGACAAGGCAATAAATCCCGGCGACAAATGC
>JAVHPO010000004.1:0-2308 GCA_036170635.1 Prolixibacteraceae bacterium
TGACCGCAGGTGGAACGAAACGGTTTGGATGGTAATTCAAGCTGATTTTGGGCGCGAAAGTATTTAGTCCGTAATTGGGACTTTTCAAAGCCCCGTTCGAGAAGTGGGTAAAGCTGTATCCCGCACTTAGATCAAAATGGCTGTTGAAGGCGTAGGTTAAACAAGTTCCAAGGTCGATAAATACACTTTGGTTGGCTCCCAGGGCAATGTTATAACTGTTCTCAGATGGATTGTATCCTTCCCAATTGAAAGTAAGTCCAAATCCCCCTTCGTAGTTAAAACTCATCCTGTTCCATCGCTTAAATGGCGCCTTAAACAGGACATAGGCAGCAATCGGTGTTCCTAATTTGCTCGTATTAAAGAATGTAGCAGAATAGATGCCAACGCCATAAGATGGATAGCCATAGTTTTTCTCCCAGATGTTCTCTCCGGTTGTTTGCCTTTGAAACTGGAAGGAGAGCGCCATAAAATCGTAGTCGCGGTCAAAGATAGGATCCGTCGGTTTAAGAAACGGATTGGTGGCCATTACCGAACCAAATTGGGAATAACCAGTGAAAATCATGTTCTTTTTGACTTTCAGGGTGTCAGGTGGCTGAACAGAAGCAAAGCTGGTAATGAATGTAAAAAAAAATAGAAGGGAAAGAATAGCTTTATATGGTATTGGCAATATTAGCGCAAGTGTGACATTCAAAGGTCTGGAAAAGCAACAACTCATTCTGCGGGATTTTTTACAGCATCACATTATGGCTGTAAAATTATAACTAAAAAGTGTTTATAAAACAGGAAAAGAGGATGTTCAAGTCCTCTTTTCCTGTTTTGTAAATATTTTTAGTTGTTTACTTCTTTGGCGCAGCAGGGAATTCCATTAAAAATACCGGCCAGACATTTGGTCTTGGAACACTGACGCCCTTGTTGTTTCCCCTGAATAACCCAGTGGCATCCGCATCCGGGCCATAATAATACATTGGCCATCCCTTGTAGGTAGGCTGACTCTTTCCATAAACGGTAATGCTACCAAACAGCGATTTGTCCAGAATCGAAGGTGCAACAATTTTGTTTGTTTCATAGATCGGCCATACTCCGTTGTTGGACAGGTCAGCCTTGGTATACTTGTTTATATTGGAACTGTCTTTTGCAAAAGCATAAAGCGTACGGCCATTTACATCAGTAAAATAAGTAGTTTTTCCAATACCTTCAGAGTAAACATTGGTGGAAGATACAATGTAGTTCTTTCCATCGGCGCCAACGAGCTGGGCATTTGCCAGCATGATGGTATAGTCTGGTTTTGCAACAAACCATAATTTGTTGGCTCCCTCGCCGGAAGTTACGTTGGGCTGTTCACGAACACCACCGGGTGCGAAATAATAGAGTGGCCATCCTTTGTAAGTAACCTGATTTCCAGTCCCGACATTGATCGTTCCGAAATCTGCATATGCCAAGCCAGGAGCCAGTTTGTCGATGGACAACATAGCAACGGTAAAAATTGGCCAGGCAGTAGTGCATCCTCCGGTGCAATTGTTAAGCCCATTGGCATCATTCGCAAAGAAGTACAAAGCATTTCCGGCTTTATCTGTCAGGTAACTGCCAAGCGTCGAAGAGTTCGCGAGTTTAATTTCAAACGGATCAACTGTTTCAGATTTCTTGCAATTGGAGAGTAAAAATCCTGACATAAGCAACACAAATAGTGCCGTAATTTGGTGTTTTCTTTTCATCGCATTAAATTTTAATTGGTTACTGAAAAGTTCTATCAGATTTTAATACGTAATATTTTGCAGCAAGTTTGTGTTTTTAGACTCGTTATTTTAATTTAGACTGTATAAATAGTAAAAATGTAATTATCTAATATATTGACAGATATACAATATTTATAGTAAATATATGTTAAATAAATATCGTAAATGATGAATTTTTAGCACAATTCGAAGGCGAAAAGTGGTGATAAGTTAGGCTGTGTTCGTTAAATCTTTGATTTTTACGCCCTTCGAACCCTTAGTGATATCCTTTGGGCTCTTTGAGGAGAAGTTTTAATAATTTAACCACGAAGGGCGCAAAGGAATGCACAAAGGACACACAAAGGAGAACTTATTTTGCAGGGGCAACTTCAAGAACTTTGAAAGTTCCTGGAAGCATAGCCGGACGACGGTTTCCCTCCTGTTGCGGACCAAATTCAGCCGTTGGCAGGTAAAGATGGTGGGTTGATTTATCTACCGCAATGGTTCGGGCTCCTTTTTGAGAGACAATATTCTCCAATACCTTGAAATGATCCTTGTCAACCTCCTGCACTACCGTGATGGTTCCCTCTCCATTG
>JAVHPO010000004.1:2408-7457 GCA_036170635.1 Prolixibacteraceae bacterium
CTTGAAATGATCCTTGTCAACCTCCTGCACTACCGTGATGGTTCCCTCTCCATTGGAACTGTAAGCACGTTTTAGGCCCGGATCGAAAGCTACGCCATCACATCGGTCACCGATAGGAAGTGTGGTGATCACCTTTCCGGCTACGGCATCAGATACCACCATCAGTTTGTTGCTGCAGACACTGAAAAGCCTGTGTGTTTCGTTGTCGAGAGCGAGTCCGCTTGGCTCTTCTCCGGGTGCAATAGACCAGCTCCTGTCTACTTTCAGCGTGGTGGCATTGATCTCGCTGATTTTACTTTTGTCTTCGATGTTGACAAAAATCTTCCCTTTTCCGTCGCTGGCCGGAAATTCAGGTTTCCCGTCTAGCTTGATGGTGGCAATGATTTTGTTCTCCTTTGGATCAATGACGGAGGCAGTGGCGCTTCCACCATTGAAAGTGAATAGTTTTTGTGAAAATGGATCGTACAGGATGGCATCGGGATTTTTTCCAGTACCCTTAATTTTACCGGTAATCTCCAATGTCTTTAAATCGAAGACTGTGACCGAGCTGTCGCGCCCGTTGCTGGTAAATCCTTTGTTGAGGCTTGGTACCGCAGCGATACCATGAATCCCGTTTGTATCAGCAATTTTGCCTATTTGTTTGCCGGTTTTGAGATCGACAACCAGCGCCATTGTTGCATGCGAGACATACAAGCGGCCAGCCGCTTCATCCACCGACAGGTAATCCCAACCACCATCTCCTTCAAGAGATAATTGGTTTATAATCTTGTAATTAGATTGAGCTTTTACCAGGATACCGCTGCAAAGCAGAACTGCTATGCAAGCGAAAACGATTAATTTGTTCATTTTGTAAATATTATATGAGTATTGGAAAGAAAATTTAACCACAAAGGGCGCGAAGGATGCACGAAGGACACAGTATTTGACATTTATGATTACCGTTAGTTTAATGCAACTTTATGGTTTCGGAAAATCAATCTCAGCATGGATGGATAAATAATCAAAAGTAGCGGCAATGCTACCACAAATCCCCCAATGACTGCGATAGCCAGTGGCTGGTGAAGTTGCGCTCCGGTGCCAATACCCAATGCGATGGGGGAGAGTGCGATGATAGCTCCAAGGGCCGTCATCAGTTTGGGTCTAAGTCGGGTGGAGATTGCATAGATGATTGCCGCATCGGTTGTGCTGGTCTCAAGCGTCTGGTGAAATTGCAGAAAGGTGAAGATAGCATTTTCGCCAATGATCCCGATGATCATGATAATGCCGGTATAGCTTCCAACATTCAGTGGCGTACTGGTTACGTAAAGCGCTATCATGCTTCCTGAGATCCCCAGTACAGAAAGGAAGATGATCAGCAGTGCAACCTTGATATCCTTGAACATGAAGATCATCACGGTGAATACCAGCAAAGCAGCCGATAGCAGGATGATGAGCAGCTCACCAAAGGATTTTTGCTGTTCCTCATAGGCCCCGCCATAACTGATGTGGTAACCCTGCGGAAGATTAATTTTGGATTGAATTCCGGCTTGCAAATCTGTCATGACACTTCCCAAATCCCTGTTATTCAGGCGGGCAGTGACAGGGATCATGCTTTGCAGGTTTTCCCGGTCAATCTCCGAACTGCCCGGTTCGGGAGTGATTTTGGCCAGTTGTGAAATTGGCTGTAATTTGCCATTTGGCAGGAAGATTGATCCGTTTTTCATCCTGTCAAAGGTTGTATTCACCGCTTGCGGGTAGATCATCCTGATGGCGGTTTTTTGCTCCTTTTCGAAGATATTTCCGATGATTGTCCCCTCCAGTTGTGTTTGCAACTGGGATTGAAAATCGGCTGGGGTGATCCCAAACTGTGTAAGTTTCATGGTGTTGGGCTCAATGGTCAGGGATGGACCTGCTACTGTGATCCCGTTAAAAACATCGGCGGTACCTTTCACCTCATTTGCGATCGCGGCAACTTCTTTAGCTATCCCATGCAGGACATCCGCATTGTCGCCATAAATCTTTATCTCGACAGGCTTTGTCGAGCTCATAAGGTCGCCCAGCATATCACCGATCACCTGTCCGAAATCGATCTTCAGCGCAGGCTGGGTCGATTCAACTTTTTTGCGGATCTCGTCGATTACCTCTTCGGTGCTGCGGGTCCGGTCTTTCCGGAGTTGAATGAGGTAATCCCCATAGTTTGGTTCGGTGATGAAGAACCCCATCTGCGTTCCGGTTCTTCTGGAATAGGTCTCAATTTCAGGAACAGAAGGGAATAACTTCTCCACTTCACGAAGGATCCGGTCGGTCTCCTGCAGGGAAGTCCCAGGCGGCGAAGTGTAGTCCAGCACAATGCTTCCTTCGTCCATTTCGGGAAGAAAACCAGTCTCCAGGCGACTGGAGATAAAATATACCGATCCGATCAGCAATGCTATCATCAGGAAACTGAGGCCCGGCCTGTGAATAAAAAAGGATATCCACCGACCATGTCTGTTCAGGTTGATATCCACGGGTACTTTCTCCCTGTCGCGGGTTCCCGAAAGGAACAAATAGATAACAGGAAGTCCGATCCAGGTAATGAAAAACGAGCATATCAGCGTGATCATCATAGTGTTGGCCAATATCTTGAAGTAGGCTCCGGCCACCCCGCTGAGCAGAATGAAAGGTAAAAAGATGACGATGGTACTGATGGATGATCCAATCATGGCAGGCAACAGAAAGCCTACCGATTTGGACAATAAAGCTCTGGTGGGTGTTTCGGGGTGTTCCTCATGGGTTCGGTGGATCTGTTCGACCACCACGATGGCATCATCAATGATCAATCCAATGGATGCGGCAATGGCACCCAGGGTCATGATGTTGAAATTGTACCCAATGATATAAAGCGTAACCAATGTCAGCGAAATGGTTAGTGGAATGGTAATCATAATGACCGCGCTCGATTTGAAGGAACGAAGGAAGAAGACAGAAACCAATATGGCCAGGATGATGCCAATCCATAAACTATCGCTGACACTGCGAATACTGTCGTGGACAAAATCGGCCTGCACGTAATAGGGAGCAAGGTTAACTCCATGTGGCAGAATGGTCTTGTTTAGCTCTTCTACTTTTTTGGTGACGCCATCGGTAATGTCAATCAGGTTCGCGTTGGGTTGCTTCAAAACGGCAATGAGAACGGCATTTTTTCCGTTCGCGTTGACCCTGACATATTCGGTTTGCTCAGCAATTTTGATGTTGGCGATATCCTGCAAGCAGAGTATTCTTTTCCCGCTGTTGCTGATGACCAGTTTTTTAAGCTCATCCAGATTCCTGACATTTGCATCCGTGACAGTCAGGTACATCCTGTTGTAATCGTTGAGGTAGCCGTTGCTGCTGATGAAGTTGGACTGGCCGAGCGCGTTGGAGATCATGGCCGGGGTGATGCCCAGGATACTCATCTTTTGTGGCAACAATTCAATATGAAACTCTTTGGTTTTTCCACCGATGACCCGAACTTCCGAGACTCCGGCAACCTGCGACAAAACCGGCTTCACAATGTAATTGGCGATGCGGTTGATATCAATACTGCTTCTGCCTTGCCCCTCAATCACATATCCAATTACCGGGAGGATCGAAGGGTTCATTTTCTCGACGGTAATAGAGGTTCCGGGGGGAAGCTCATCTTTTATTTCATTGATAGACGACTCAACCTGTTGCTTGCACAAATCGATATCCTCCTTCCAGTTCATAAATGCGGAGATTTCACAACTTCCCCTACTGGTGATACTTCGTACGGTTTTTAGTCCGGGCACTCTTTTGATGGCATTTTCCAGGGGTTTGGTAACCGTAATCATCATCTTGCTAACGGGTTGCAATCCGTTATCGGCGATCACTTTTATTTTGGGGAAGGTGATCTCCGGAAAGAGCGACGACTGCATCTGGTTGTACGAGAAGATTCCCGCAGCAAATATGATGAAAAGTACAACGGCAACCGGGTTTTTATGGGAGACGAAAAAGCTTTTCATGGTTTTGGATGAATGATGTTAACCATTGAGGTATCGGCCAATCCATAATGCCCTGAGATGATTACGCGATCATCTTTGCTGAAAAGAGGTGAAATGATTTCGATTTGGGTATCGGTTACAATTCCCGGTTTAAGCAAAACCTTCACGGCAGTTGAGTCATTAATCAGCTTCATCACCCAGAAATTTTCCATGGTCTCATCAGTCAGCAGGCATTTTTTGTCGGCGATCTGTGTGTTCTCTTTCGTGCTTTCAATCAATTCAACCGAGGCCAGAAGATTTTCAGGTAAACGTAAACCGGTATTGGCTTTCACCACGAAACTCTGGGTTTGTGATTGCTGGTCAATTGCCGAAAGCTTGGAAGTGATAGTCCCCTGAAACCGGGTTGAGTCTGGTAGAAGGATGGCACAGCGGGTTCCGATGGTGGCATACCGGTTCTGCTCAAATGGCACGTTCAGCAAAAAGACCAGACTGTTTTGTTCGGCGATGATGCAGAGCTGATCCCCATCGGCAACATAATCGTTGGCTTGTTTGGTTACCTCGGTGACAATCCCTGAAGTTGGCGCCTTGATGACCATCTCCCCGTTGAAAGCAAATTCAGGATTGCTTTTTGCGTAATGGTCAAGCGCTTCAGCCTCTTTGGTCTTGAGTGAAAAGAGGCTGCTTCCGGCATTAACAAATTCGCCAATAACGCAGGACGATTTGGTGATATACCCGCCTGAGACAGAGCGTACCATGTTTTTCTTCTGATAAGAGGATGACGCAGTGAGGTGAATCACTCTGCTAATGGAACCCACTGTAACAGTTGACACAGTCACCGGAGTCGAAACTTTTGGGGTTGCCTCCTCCTTTGATTTGCTGGTTGTGTTACAACTTAAGAGGACAAGCAAAATGACAGCGTTGGCAATGACCGGAATTGTTCTCATTTCAGGTAATTCATTTGATTGATGATTTGAAACCTGTTCATTTCGGAAATGGTCAGGCTGTTTTTTGCCAGGGTATAATTGTTAACGGTGGCCAGGAAATCGATGAACCGAACCAGCCCCCTGGTAATCTCCACTTTGTAAATTGC
>JAVHPO010000005.1:0-28135 GCA_036170635.1 Prolixibacteraceae bacterium
AAACAAAGTTAGGATCATGCTTTGCCGGCTGATGAACATTAAAAAATTAAAAATCGGTCATGCCGGAACTTTGGATCCCAAAGCTACCGGGGTAATGGTCCTTTGTTCGGGTAAATTAACGAAGCAAATCGATGAAATTCAGGCCGATGAAAAAGAGTACATCGCTCTGCTTAAGGTAGGTGCAACAACACCTTCCTTCGATCTTGAGACCGAAGAAGACGAACAATTTGCAACAGCTCACATCACTCGTGAAACAGTAGAAAACGTTCTTCCATCCTTTGTTGGTGCTATTGAACAGGTACCGCCTGCCTACTCAGCAATAAAAGTTGATGGTAAAAGGGCTTATAAACTTGCCAGAAAAGGGACAGAGGTTGAACTAAAATCGAAGATGCTTGTTGTCAAGGAGATTGAACTTATGCGATTTGAGTTGCCGGAAATCGAATTGAGAATTGTATGCAGCAAAGGAACTTATATTCGTGCCCTGGCCAGGGATATTGGCAAAGCCCTTAAAAGTGGAGCCTATTTGAAAGGATTAGTACGTACACGTATAGGCGAATATTCAATTGATCAAAGTTTAGATCTGACAGAGTTAGCAGATATGCTTTCTGCCCATTTTAATACCAACAAGAATACAAATATATAAATCAAATAAATGTCATCAACAATGAAGCTTTCGAAATTTAAGTACAATTTACCTGATGAATTGATCTCCCTTCATCCATCGAAGAATCGGGACGAATCCAGGTTACTTGTTTTAAACCGTCAAACCGGCGACATTGAACACAAAATTTTCAAGGATGTTATTGACTATTTTAATGACAAAGACGTTATGGTTTTCAATAATACCAAGGTTTTCCCTGCCCGACTATACGGGAACAAGGAAAAAACAGGTGCACAAATCGAAGTATTCCTCTTAAGGGAATTGAACTGCGAACTAAGGTTATGGGATGTATTGGTTGATCCTGCAAGAAAAATCAGAATTGGCAACAAGCTTTACTTCGGGGATGATGATCTTTTGGTTGCTGAAGTTATTGACAATACAACCTCAAGAGGCAGGACCCTTCGTTTCCTCTTCGATGGTACCTACGATGAATTCAAGGATACACTGTTCAAACTTGGAGAAACGCCTCTTCCAAAAATCATTAACCGCCCAGTAGAAGAGGATGATGCTGCCCGCTATCAGACTGTTTTCGCGAAACACGAAGGGGCTGTCGCAGCGCCGACGGCAGGTCTTCATTTCAGTCGGGAACTTTTGAAACGTCTGGAAATCAAGGGTGTTGATTTCGCTGAAATCACGCTGCACGTTGGTTTGGGAAATTTCAGAAGTGTGGATGTAGAAGATCTTACCAAACACAAAATGGATTCTGAACAGATCTGGATCAAAGATGAGGCAGTCAATATTGTCAATTCAGCCAAGGAAGAGAGGCACCGTGTTTGCGCCGTTGGAACCACTGTGATGCGGACTTTGGAAACTTCAGTCTCCACCAATGGCATGTTGAAACCTTTTGAGGGATGGACCAACAAGTTCATCTTCCCTCCTTATGATTTCAGTGTTGCCGACAGCATGATTTCCAATTTTCACCTTCCACTCTCAACGCTCCTCATGATGGTGAGTGCTTTTGCCGGGTACGATAACCTGATGAATGCCTACAAAGAGGCGATCAAAGAGAAGTACCATTTCGGAACCTACGGAGATGCGATGCTGATAATCTGATATTTGGATAAAAACAAGAAAGCCGGTTGAAATATCAACCGGCTTTCTTGTTTTTATCTGCAATTATTTCTTCACCCGTTCAGAATAGGACCGATCCCGCGTATCAACTTTGATGATATCACCCTGGTTGATAAAGAGCGGAACCATGATGGTTGCTCCCGATTCAACTGTAACTGCTTTTAACGCGGTAGAGGAGGCAGTATTGCCACGTTCGCTTGGCTCTGCATAAGTTATCTCCAATTCGATGAAAGGAGGCAAATCGACCGTTAATGGCGTTTCTGATTCGGCATGGTAAGTAATCTCGACAGTCATCCCCTCTTTCATCAAATCAGCATTCTCAACCATAACGGCTTCGATGTTGACCTGTTCAAAAGTCTCCGCATTCATGAAATTGTAACCCGTCTCATCCTGGTACAGGTATTGATAGGGTCTTCTCTCAACCCGTACAGTCGTAATTTTGGTGCCCCCCGAAAAAGTGTTATCGATCACCTTTCCGGTTTTCATATTTTTTAGTTTTGTGCGTACAAACGCTGGGCCTTTGCCCGGTTTGACATGCTGAAAACTTACAATCTGAAATATCTGATCATTGAATTCGATACACAGGCCATTACGAAAATCTGCTAAACTTGCCATTATTCTCTTTTTTTGAACGTTAAAAAACTATCTTTAAATTTTTTGCAAAAATAGTCAAATCCAATCAAACCAGAAAATTATTAGCAATGCAGGGTTTTATCACTATTTTCTCTTTGTCAAACACCCATTGGATACTGATTGCCATGTGTGCGATTCTGGTCGGTATGTCAAAAACCGGTGTCCCGGGAGTCTCCATGATCGTGGTTCCTGTTATGGCAATGATCTTTGGAGGAAAAGCCTCTACCGGGGTATTGTTACCAATCCTGATCACTGCCGACATCTTTGCTGTAATTTATTACCATCGTCATGCTTCATGGAACCCTCTGCTAAAGGCACTTCCTTGGGCGTTGGCCGGATTATTACTTGCCCTTTGGATTGGGGCCTGGGTAAACGACCATCAATTCAAGCACCTGATAGCGGCCTCTGTTCTGCTTTCCCTGGCACTAATGGTTTGGAACGACTCAAAAAATAAAAAAATTGATCTCCCGGATTATGGCTGGTTTGCCGCTCTGTTTGGAATTCTGGGAGGGTTCGCGACCATGATCGGTAATGTAGCAGGCCCCGTCTTTGCCATTTACCTTCTCGCGCTGCATCTGCCAAAGAAGAATTATATTGGTACTACAGCCTGGTTTTTTGCGATTGTTAACATAACAAAACTCCCTTTGCAATATTTTGTCTGGGACAACATTCACCAGGAAGCGCTTTTAATTGATCTGGCGGTGATCCCCTTTGTCATGCTGGGAGCCTACCTAGGGGTGAAACTGGTTCATACCATTGCAGATCAGTACTATCGATGGCTTGTTGTTGTCATAACATTCATCTCAGCTTTGCTGATTTTTCTTTAAGAATTGAAGGGGATAATAATTCTTAAAAAATTACTCAGGTGATTTAAAGGGTCTCATGATCTGTTAAATTAATAAAAAGATAATGTAACGGTGATGCTGATTGTTTAACTTTAACCCCTGATTTGATTAAGATTACTAAGAGTAGAGGCAATTTGCCCTCATGGAACACTATTAACTATGAATACCACTAATAATTCTATCTCAAATTTTGTGGGTTTGCTTTTTTCAATCCTTATTCTGGCCTCCTGTTCAGAATCACCCAACTCGATTGATAAAAGCCAGTGCCTTATTCTGACGGTCGAGAGAGGAAAAGTCATCAATCCTGTTAAAACGTCCGGAGTCGTTGAACCCGAGAGTGAAGTGCTAATCCGGTGCAACTATCCAAGCACCATCAAAAAAATTATCAAGGAACCCGGAAGCAGTGTTCAGGCAGGAGATCTCATTCTGGTACTGGACGACCAGCAGATTAAATCGGATATCGAAAATATCCAGGATCAATTGTCAATCAAGAAAAACAGCCTTGAAAAAAACAATCTGGCTGAAAGCTCAACCAAAATTGATCTAAAATACACTGAGGATGTTAAAAAATTGAATATTACCTCATTAAAATCTCAACTCTCTGATGAAGAACAACTGCTAGGTGTGGGCGGTATCTCGCCGGCAAAAATTGAAAAGACCAAGCAGGAAATAGCTCTCGCAGAAAAAGAACTGCTTACCCTTAAAGAAAAAAATAGCATAAGATTCAAACAGTTAAGAGCTGAAGAAGAGGGTTTGCTTTTGGGGATAGAAATTCAGGAAAAGGATTTAAATGACAAACTCATGGGATTGGAGCAAATGAATGTGAGATCCCAATCTTCCGGTATCATACTGGCCATTGGCGGTAAGACTGGTGAAAAAGTAAGCAAGGATCAGGTATTGGTGAGAATTTCTGACCTCTCCTCATTCAAAATATCCGGATCCATTGAAGAAAAGATGGCTGATTTCGTAAAAACGGGTACGCCTATCTACGCGGTTTTTGAGGACACTACCCTATACGGTCATATCGGGATCGTTTCGCCAATTGTTGAAAATGGAAAAATTCAATTCAATGTTCACCTGGAGGACCGATCACATCCTAAGCTAATTCCGCATCAAAACATAGAACTATGGGTTGCAAAAAATTTCAAAGAGAACGCATTAAGAATTAAAAATATCCCTCAATTTGCAAAGGGAAGTCCAGAATACCTATACGTTTATTCTGAAGGAAAGGCCATCAAGCATAGAATTTCTACAGGATATGTCAGTCCATCCTTCATTGAAATTGCGGATGGAGTGAAAGAAGGAGACCAGATTATAGTACCATTGGCCGGAATCGATTTACTAAAAAATGTCAGTGAAATATCTGTAAAATAATGATTTATGAATAAGAAGGTAAAAATATTATTCTGTTTTGCTTTCCTTCTGTTGTCATTAAATTACGCGATTTTTGCACAAGAAGGAAAGAATGACAAGGACTCAGTAAAAATGGGACTGAGTTTAAAAAACATCGTTGATTTGGCCATATCTCAATCGTCTTCATTAAAATATGCTCAGAATCAACATGTAAGCTATTATTGGCGCTACAGAAATTTCTCAAAGCAATTTCTGCCAAACCTGATTCTAAATGGGACTCTTCCCAACTACACCCAATCAACAGTTCCAGTAACCCAACCCGATGGAAGTATCGAATTCAAACAGGTATCCAACCTTTCCATATCGTCGTATCTTTCATTGAATCAGTATATTCCACTTACAGGGACGCAAATCTATGCTTCTACCTCCTTTGCCCGCGTACAGGATTACAATAAAAATAGCATTTTGTTTTCAGGAAGTCCCTTTTCGATCGGCTTTAATCAACCTATTTTTGCTTATAACTGGATGAAATGGTCGAAGAAGATGGAGCCAATGGTTTATGATGAATCTCAGAAGAATTTCATCCAGACGATCGAAAATATAGCTTACACAGCAACCTCCTATTTTTTCAACTATTTGAGAATTCAGACAAATTACAATCTGGCCAAAAATTCTTTCGAAAATAGCTCAGACAATTTGAAAATCGCGCGGATCAAGAAGAAACTTGGACAAATTTCTGAAAATGATTTCTCCCGAATCCAACTTTCTGTGCTTAACGCAGAGAAATCAATGAGTTCTGCAAAAATGGATTTGAAAAATGCTGATTTTTCTTTGAAATCTTATATAGGTCTGGATCAAAAAATAAACATTGAGCTACAAATGCCATTGTTAATCACGCTTTTTGATATTGACCCTCAAAAGGCCCTGAAAGAGGCCCGAGAAAACCGTTCGGAGCAGGTGTATTACCAAAGGAGACTCATTTCCGCCGAAAGCCAGCTTACACAAGCAAAGAGAGGAAGTGGATTATCAGCAACTCTTTCAGGTAATTACGGCCTCTCAAATAGTGCCGGGACCTTTCCCGGAATCTACAATCAGCCATTGAACCAACGGATGCTGCAATTAACTTTCAGCGTTCCGATTTTGGATTGGGGAAAAGCTGCATCTTCGGTAAAAATGGCGGAATCCAACCGCGACCTGGTAACCTTCGATGTCAAACAAGCATTTGAGGATTTTGACAGAAGTGTCATTGTGCAGGTTGAACAATTCGGTCTGCTGAAGGATCAGCTTAAAACGGCAGAGGAAGCAGACAAAGTTGCGGCCAATGGTTATATTATTGCCCTTAAGAAATTTCAGAACGGGGAAATTACCATTACTGATATGAATATCGCTTCATCAGAGCGAGTTACCGGTAAATTGGACTATATTAATTCATTGGCCACCTATTGGTTGGCCTATTACCGTCTTAGAATCCTAACGCTATATGATTTTGACCTTGACCAAAAGATCAATTACCAGAATCCGATGCTTTCAGGTGAATTCACTACGATCAATTCCCTTAAAAAATGAAGCTTTTAATCTCTTCAAGCCAAGATCCGTATTGGAATCTAGCCACGGAAGAATACTTGCTCAAAAACAGTACTGAAGACTATCTGTTCATTTATGTGAATAAACCATGTGTCGTAGTAGGCAAGCATCAGATCGCTCAAAAAGAGATAAATGCTTCCTTTATTTTGGAGAATAACATATTGATAGCCAGGAGGTTATCCGGAGGAGGGGCCGTTTACCATGATAAGGGCAATCTAAATTTCAGTTTCATCCAATCCGTTGCAATTTCTGAAAGCATCTCCTACAAAAACATCACTGAACCCATATTCCTATTTTTAAAGCAACTCGTTCCTGATTTGTTATTATCTGAAAGAAATGATTTTTTGCTGAAAGGAAATAAAATTTCAGGCAGTGCCATGCATGTATTCAAAGATAGAGTATTAGCTCATGGAACCTTATTGATTGATTGTAACTTAAAAAATCTTTCCCAATCCTTAAAAGCAAATCATGATCGCTATTCCGACAAATCCATCGCTTCAAAAAGATCTCCGGTAATGAACCTTTCAGAAGCATCAAAAAAAATCACAATTGGTTATATTGTTGCCAATCTACCCAATTCCACTAGCCCGGAAAATCAAAAAATTAGCTCCTGCACTTTATCCGAATCCGCAATTCCAGCTATACTTGATTTGGTCAAAACCAAATATTCAACCGAAGAGTGGATTTTCGGTTATTCTCCCAAATATGTCTATCAACATTATGCCGTCTTTAATAATTCCAAAATCTTTTTCAGACTTGAAGTAGTAAAAGGAATTATTGAAGAAGTTTCAATTGAATCAGAAGTTTCAATAGCAGAAGATATTTTATTGGAAATTAAAATATTACATGGGAAAAAGCACAATATTTATTCGTTGCGGGAAAAATTAACCGCTAACAAGTATCCTGATTTTAATCGGATGCTATTTGCCTCTCTTTTCTGACACTTCATTTCTGGAATAATATTCAAGAACCTTCGCTGCCTTGTCTTTACCTACAACCCTTTCTAGCTCTTCTAATTCTGAAATTTTTATTTTAGCAACTGATTTAAAGTGAATCAACAATTTTTCAACTGTCTTACTACCTACTCCTGGAATAACTGAAAGTGCTGAATTAGTAAAATTCTCTGATCTTTTCAGTCGATGGAAAGTGATACCAAAACGATGGGCTTCATCCCTGAGATGCTGTAAAACTTTCAATGTTTCTGATTTCTTGTCGAGGTAAATAGGTATGGGGTCATTGGGAAAATAGAGCTCTTCCAATCTCTTTGCTATACCTATCAACGACACTTTTTGTTCTATTCCTAATTTTGAAAGTACATGATAGGCGGAAGAAAGTTGTCCTTTACCCCCATCAATAACAATTAAATCAGGCAGTTGATTCTCCTCATCTAATTGTCTGCTATACCTGCGTTCTACAACCTCTTCCATGGAGGCAAAATCATTCGGCCCTTCAACAGATTTGATATTGAAATGCCTATATTGAGATTTGAATGGTTGTCCATCCTTGAATACTACACACGATGATACAGGAAAGTTTCCGGAAATGTTGGAATTGTCGAAACATTCAATCATCCTGGGAAGTACACTCAACTTAAGATCTTTCTGTATCCTTTCAAGGACCCTTTGCTTTTTTAAAACAGGCGATTTGGCAGATTCATTCTTTGCACTTTCCAACATAAATAACCGCCCATTTCTTTCGCACAACTCAAGTATTTTCTTCTTCTCTCCTATCTGGGGTACAGTAATCTTTAAATTTGAAAACTTAACATCAATTAGAAATGGAAGAATAATTTCAGAAGATTTGGAATTACATATTTTTCGTATTTCTACGATACAAAACGATAGAATCTCACCTCTTGATTCATTTAACTTCTTCTTAACCTCTAATAAATATGATGTTACGATCGAACCATCTACTATTCTGAAATAATTGACAAAAGCGCTTTTATCATCTTCATGGAATGAAAATACGTCCAAATTAGTCATTGATGCACTACAAACCAATGACTTACTTCTATAATTATCAAGAACCTGAATTTTGGATTTGTACTCGTTGGCCCGTTCAAAATCATACTTTTCAGATGCCGCTTGCATAACATTCTTTAAATAGCTATAGACAGGTGTAATTGTTCCACTTAAAATCGCTTTCGCATTTTGAATATCAAGGTCATAATTTTGCTTTGAATATAGCATCTCACAAGGTGCCTTGCAATTTCCAATTTGAAATTCAAGACACTTTTTAAATTTCCTTCCGGTAATATTTGCGTCCGACAAATTCAAATTGCAATTTCGAATCTGGAACAATTGCTTAATTACTTCAAGAATTGTCCTGGCCATATAAACTGAGGTATAGGGACCAAAATACATGGATCCGTCCTTTACCTTTTTACGAGTATAAAAAATTTGTGGGAATGGTTCATTTTTAATACATATCCAGGGAAACGTCTTGTCATCTTTTAATAGAATATTGTATTTCGGCTGGTACTGCTTAATCAGGTTATTCTCGAGCAACAGTGCGTCTTCCTCACTATCAACTACAATATGCCTAATGCTTTCAATCTGTCTGACCAAAACTTCTGTTTTCCTGTTGTTATGAGTTTTCAGGAAATAGGAGGAAACTCGCTTTTTTAAATTCTTTGCCTTCCCTACATAGATAATTTTACCCTCCTTATCAAAAAACTGGTAAACTCCGGGATTATTCGGCAATTTTTTAACTTCGTCCAAAAGTGATATGTGGATGTCTCGATGCACTGGTGCGATCAATAATGAATTAACGACCAAACTTCAATGTCTTTTGCAATCCGCTCTCTCCCTCCCAAAAAATCCAATTCAACGAAAAAATTTGCATAAATTTTAGTTACACCAAATTTTCTCACCAAGTCAACCGCAGCATTTACTGTGCCGCCTGTTGCAAGCAAGTCATCGTGAATTAGAACAATATCCTCTTTTTCCAGGGCATCTGTGTGGATTTCCAAGGCATCTGATCCATATTCAAGATCATAGGACTGAACAAAAGTCTCAGATGGTAATTTCCCGGGTTTTCGAATTGGCACAAAACCAGCATGCAACTCGCCTGCCAAAATACTTCCAAGAATAAATCCCCTCGACTCGATCCCAACTACTTTTGTAATCCCACATTCCTGATATTTGTTTCTAATCTCAGAGACTATGAATTTAAAAATGCCCTTATCTTTAAAAGCAGTAGAGACATCCTTGAATTGTATTCCTTCCTTTGGAAAATTTGGCACATTTCTTATTGAGTTCTTTACGTCCTCTATTCCAATACTTATTCTATTCATTTTTACTCTATTTTAAAAGACTTCAGATTTGTTAGTAAATCGGAATAATTTCTATTAATTGTTGGATTTTCAAATAGTTTTCACCCAATATACCTGATTTGTTCCACGTGGAACATTAACGACCCAATAATACCAGCAAAACATTAATATCATTTGGAGAAATACCGGGAATCCTATGAGCCTGACCAATTGTTTTAGGATTAATTTTCGATAACTTTTCCCTGGCCTCAGTTGATAAAGACAAAATACTCTGATAATCAAAGCGGTTCTCAATCTTAATATTTTCTAATCTTGTCAATTTTTCTGCGGCAGATTTTTCCCTATTAATGTAGCCAGCATACTTAATTCGAATTTCAACTGATTCTATGACGTCATTGAATATATAATCAGGAATCTTATCTAACTTGCTTTTACTTTCAGGGAATCTCTCTAAAAAATCATTTAAAGAAATTTGGGGTCGACTAATGATATTGTATAATTTAGTATTCTGTTTTATTGGTGCAGAAGAATTTTCAACCAAAAATTCGTTAACGAATACAGGTTTAACAGAAATAGTTTTCAATTGATCAAACATCCTCTCAACCAATAATAACTTCTCTTTAAATAACTTGTAAAAATGCTCCGGCAATAAACCAATACTATAACCCAATTCTGATAACCGCTCATCCGCATTATCCTGTCTCAGAATCAATCTATGTTCAGCTCTGCTGGTAAACATTCTATAAGGCTCATCTACGCCTTTTGTTACCAGATCATCAATCAATACACCAATATAAGCTTGATCCCTTGAAAGAACAATAGGCTGCAATTTCGATAATTTTCTATGGGAATTTATACCAGCGATCAAACCTTGAGCACCAGCTTCCTCATATCCTGTAGTTCCATTAATCTGTCCAGCTAAGAATAATCCGCTAACCAACTTAGATTCTAAAGAATGATATAACTGTGAAGGATCAAAAAAATCATATTCAATTGCATAACCAGGCCTGATAATTTTCGCATTCTCAAGACCTGGCACAAATTTCAAAGCTTGTTCTTGAACTTCAAAAGGCAACGATGTAGAAAATCCATTCAAATAATACTCAACAGAATCAACACCTTCAGGCTCCAAATACAATTGATGAGAACTTTTCTCAGAGAATATGATCAATTTTGTCTCAATACTGGGACAATATCTGGGACCTAAACTCTTTATTGTTCCATCAAACATCGGGGAGAATTTGAACCCCTTTTCTAATTCTTGATGAACGATTTCATTGGTGTAGGTGATATGACAATTTATAGGCGCCAATTTTACATCGGAATGGTAATAAAAACTAAACTGATTACCCTCTTCTCCAACTTGCTCTTCTAACCGACTAAAATCAATTGTCCGTTTATCAAGACGAGGGGGCGTTCCTGTCTTCATTCTTCCAACCCTCAATCCACATCTCTTCAATTGTTCGGTTATACCAAAAGAAGCTGGTTCAGAAATTCTACCTCCTCCCAATTGCGTTTGTCCAAAATGCATTAATCCGTTAAGAAAAGTACCATTGGTCAAAATAACAGATTCAGAATAGAACTCAATACCAACTTCTGTTCTCACTCCTTTGGCACATCCCTCTTCCAAAATCAATTCTACCGCAGTACCTTGCCAAAAACTAACATTTTTGTTGGACTGAAGTTCAATTCTCCAATTCTCTGAGAATTTCATTTTATCGCACTGCGCCCTGGGACTCCACATGGCAGGCCCTTTAGAACGGTTAAGCATTCTGAACTGAAGTGAGCTCAAATCGGTGATTTTTCCCATCATTCCACCAAGGGCATCAATTTCTCGAACGATCTGCCCTTTCGCTATTCCTCCAACAGCAGGATTGCAACTCATTTGTGCAATCCTGTTAATATCCATTGTGATGAGCAAAACCTTTGAACCTAATTTTGAAGCAGCGCTAGCAGCCTCACAACCCGCATGACCAGCACCAACAACAATAACATCAAAATATCTGTTACCTCTCATTCAGACAAAAAATAAAATTACAGGCGGTGAAAATCAACCAGAGAATTAAATTTAGAAACTAAATCCGCTTCCTTAATTCTCATCACTTCTATCTCTTCAGGATCCTTATCATTGTACTTCAATAAATGCAACATCCCATGAGAAACAACACGTACCAATTCATTGACATACAATTGCTCAAAAGTAACTGAATTATTCAACACACGTTCTGTACTAATATATATATCACCGCTCAAAACATCATTGACAGTATAATCAAAAGTTATTACATCTGTATAAAAATCATGACTCAGAAATTTCACATTGATATCCAATAGATACTCATCACTGCAAAAAATATAATTAATCTCTCCTAATTTATACTTATTGACTCTTACCTCGCGTTTTAAAACTTTTATTAGCGCATCAAAATTAATGTCAGGTAAAACAACATCTTCATGAAAAAAATATATACTCATTTAAATACAGTTAAAACATCAAATCCTTTGCAAGATAGTCTGCAAGCAATAGATCGGATTTTTTGGAAATTATCAAATCTCCATCGAAATCAAAATGACCTAATCTTTTCAACTTAAAAATAACTTCACAAAAATGTCTATAAATTTCATTGTTAAAATTATTTTTCACATAACTATCAGATATACCTTGATAAGTACGCAATTTCAATATTACATATTCATTATACCTATCAATATCAGTAAGTGTTTCAATATCACTATCAATAATATCTATTGCTAAATTACTAATGTAATTTTTTATATTCAAGCTATTCCATTGCCTTGAATATAAATTGTAACTGTGGGCAGATACTCCTACACCTAGATAAGGCAATTGGTTCCAATAACCTAAATTATGTTTTGACACAAACTTACCTTTAGCATAATTGCTCACCTCATATTGCATGTAACCATTGGAACTCAATGCATTATTAATCAGCCAATACTGCCTAATAAAACTATTTTCATCGTTTTCAACAACCTCTCCATTTCTAATCTTCCAAAACAATTTTGAATTTTTGGCAATGGTCAAACTATAAGCTGAAAAATGCTTTATATTAAAAACCAATAACTGATTAAGTGATGATACCAAAAATTCATCATTAATTCCAGGTACAGCATAAATCAAATCTACCGAAATATTATCAATTTTGGAGGAATCTAATATGTTTAATGCATTCAATATTAAATATTTAGAATGCTGTCTATTAAATTTCTTTAATATGTTATCATCCAAAAATTGAACTCCTAAACTAATTCTGTTAACACCTGCAAATGTCAATTGCTCAAGAAAGTCTAAATTGATATTCTCAGGATTACATTCCAGCGTTATCTCGGCATCAGATTTCACAGAAAACAACAAATTTATTCTGTCTATAATTTTAAAAATCTGAATCTGCTTCAATAAAGACGGTGTACCTCCTCCAAAATAAATTGTATCTATCTCTTTATCAACTAAATAGTCTTTTCTTAACGCTATTTCATTTACAACTGCATTTACATAATCATCTATAAGATACAACTGATTTCCGGAGAAAAAATCGCAATAATGACACTTTTCTTTACAAAAAGGTATATGAATATATATTCCGGACATTTAGGAACAAAAATTACAAAATAGGAATCTTGTTGATACGTATCAAATGACGACCATTTTCAAAATCAGTATTAAGAAAAATATTAACTATTTCTAAAGCTTCCTTAATTGAAATAAATCGAGCAGGAAGAGAACAAACATTCGCATTGTTGTGGGATCTGGCAAGTTCTGCAACCTTGTTATTCCAACAAATAGCCGATCGTATTCCCTGATGTTTATTCACCGTCATATTAATACCATTACCAGAACCACAACATACTATACCAATCATACTTGAATCTTTTTCAACAGCTAAAGCCAACGGATGTGCATAATCAGGATAATCGCAACTCTCCTCAGAAAAACAGCCAAAATCACTTACTTCATAATTTTTTTCTTTAAGATACTGAATGATTGCAGTCTTCATTAAAAAACCAGCATGATCAGATGCTAACGCTATTTTTAACATGGTATGGAGTTAAAAAGTTGTACTTTCATGAACATATATTGTTAATAACTGTTAATAATTTTTGAGTGTAAAAACAAAATAAGTAGTTTAAATAAATTATTAGAGATAATGAGATAAGAAATACATATTTTTAAGAGAAAAATAAATAACAATTAAACTTTTAAAAATAAAATTTAAAAACAATTACAGCTTAATATTTAAAATTAACATCTTGTTAATAAAATTATATTTAGCAGTTTTGCAATAGTTTATAAAGTTAATAAACATTCAGCATCTTTTTAAAAGATGTAAATTATCAAAAACTTAATTAATTATAAACAGTATTAACAGCATATAAATAAAAACTAAAATTTTTTCATTTAAAAGTATTTAAAATATATTATTAACTTGTTCATAGAATGAAATCCCTCTTTCATTCTATTATTTGAATAGGTTCTTAAAAATTAATTTTTGAAAAGTTACTGATGATACCTACTGAGAGAATAAAGCAAAAGCTGAGAGTGCTTCTGGTTGAAGATAATACTTTGAATCAGAAGTTAATGAATATAAATTTATCAAAATTAAATTGCATTGTTACCATCGCTAATAATGGATTGGAAGGATTAAATATTTTCAAAGTTGAAAAATTTGACGTGATATTGATGGATTTAATGATGCCTGTAATGGATGGTTTTGAATCATCAATTGAAATTAGAAAATTAGAGAACGAAGAAAAAAACAGAGGTTATACGCCAATTATCGCTTTTACTGCAAATACTTTGAACAATGATTTTCAAAAATGTGTTGAAAATGGTATGGATTATCTCATGGAAAAGCCATTTAACGGATTCAAATTTAAGGAGATTTTAGAATCTTTTGGAAAACATTTGTAACTAATGGGAGAATTTGTTGATTTAAGGGATCTTAATAGTGGTGATGCTGAAAAGAAATTTGATAATCAGTTAAGACCGTTAAAGTTTGTTGATTTTGCCGGTCAATCCAAAATAACAGATAATATACAGGTTTTTGTCCAGGCTGCGATTATGCGCGGTGAATCACTGGATCATGTATTGTTGCATGGTCCACCTGGGTTAGGAAAGACAACTTTATCAAATATTATAGCCAATGAACTTGGGGTTAAATTAAAATTGACTTCCGGTCCGGTATTGGATAAACCAGGCGATTTGGCTGGTCTGCTTACCAATCTTGAAAAAAACGATGTTCTTTTTATTGACGAGATACATCGTTTGAGCCCTGTTGTTGAAGAATATCTTTATTCTGCAATGGAGGATTTTCGTATTGATATATTGATAGATAAAGGTCCCAGCGCCAGATCAATTCAGCTGGAATTAAATCCATTTACATTAATAGGAGCTACTACCAGAAGTGGATTATTAACCAGGCCTTTGCGCGCCAGATTTGGCATTACTTGTCACCTTGAATATTATGACATTGATATATTAACAGGTATTGTTAAACGATCTGCCAGAATCCTTGATGTTAAAATTGAAAAGGATGCCGCTTACGAAATTGCCAGAAGAAGCAGAGGAACACCAAGAATTGTTAACTCCTTGTTACGTAGAGTTAGGGATTTTGCAATGGTGCAAGGAAATGGAATTATCGATATTGAAATAACGAAGTATGCGCTTGAAGCTTTGAATATTGACAGATTTGGTCTGGATGAAATGGATAACAAAATTTTGTCTACCATTATTGATAAATTCAAAGGTGGTCCGGTAGGTATTTCAACAATAGCGACAGCTGTAGGGGAGGATTCAGGAACCATTGAAGAGGTATATGAACCATTCTTAATTAAAGAAGGCTTTATCAAACGAACCCCACGCGGAAGAGAAGTTACTGATTTAGCATATAGTCATTTAGGAAAAATTTCTAATGGAAATAATTCGATGTCTTTGTTTTAATTTGAACTTTTGATCAGTTTTATTTCGAATATTTTTGGCCAAAGTTTACCCGTAACATAAAGTTTATCCGTAACTGGATTCCAGGCTATTCCGTTCAATACGTCAATTTGTTCTCTTTGATTTTTAAGAATTGTTCCGGACAACCCGCTTAAATTGATCTCCCCTTTTACTTTTCCACTCTCAGGATCGATGATAATGATAGTATCAGTTTGCCAAATATTAGCCCAAATTTCACCTTTGATGTACTCTAACTCATTTAAATTTGGTACAATATTATAATCATTACATACCTGAATTTTTTTCTCTTCCTTGTAGTTTTCAGGATGAATATAATAAATATTTTCTGTACCATCGCTCATGATCAGTGAGCGGCCATCATTGGTTAAACCCCAACCCTCGTTCGATTTATAATTCCATGTATTAAGCAATCTAAATGTATTTAAATCATAAACGAAACCAATTTTGTTTTTGTAGGTTAATTGATATATTTTATTATTTAGGATAGTAATACCCTCACCAAAATATTGATTTTCAAGTTTGTATTCTTTTTGTACTTTACTGGTTTTAACATCCAGCTGATAGATTGAGGAGGTTCCTTCCTGCCCGGTTCCCTCGTATAGCAGGTTATTTTTAAATTCCAGACCTTGCGTAAAATGAGTGGTATTGTGGGGATACTCTGCTACAATCTGATAGGAATATTTAGTTGGTTTGGTGTCTGAAGTGACCAATATTTCTTCGTAATTATCTCCGAAAACGCCATCGGATTTTAAAGCAGACACTTTAACAATATGTTTACCAACTCCAAAATCTTTAGTTTTGTAAATGAATGAATTTGTTAAATTTTTTGAAGTTTGAACCGACTTGCCGTCAACAGTTATCTCAATTTTTTCCAGAGTACCCTCCTTCAATTTTGTTTGGAGATTAAGTCTAATCTCCTCTCCTAATTTGAAATTCTTCTTTTTCGGTTCCACCTGTATGGCTGTTACCGGGCGCCTGGATGGACTGTTAGACTGGGCACAATTCATGAAACTTGTCGCAATAAAAATAGACGTAATAATGGAGAGTGTCAGCCGGTTCATGATGATAGAATTATAAAAATGAAATTTTCATCAAAAATAGAATCTTATTTTGTAAAGGTTGCAATGAATGGCAATGAACCAGAAACAAATTAAGTAGCTCCAGGCATGAAATTAGAAGTTTTTTAATCTCAATTGTTAATCTCAATTATCTTTGTGTTTGAATATTAAATATTTTTTGACTTGAGTGCACTTAAAAAATTAGCGGGAGAGACCATGATTTATGGTGTGCCAAGCATTGTTGGCCGTTTCCTGAATTTGTTGCTCACACCAATTTATACCTACACCTTCCCTGCCAGTGAATATGGAATACTTGGTAATTTATTGGCTTATGTTGCCTTTTTTCAGGTACTGCTCACCTATGGAATGGAAACATCTTACTTTAGGTTTGCCAGCAAGAGCGACAAACCTAATGAGATTTTTGGCACCTCAATGGTAGCCCTTTCAGTTACTTCTTTACTTTTTGTGATCATTATTACTATTTTCTCAAGTGAAATTTCAGGATGGGCAGGGTATCCGGACCAGCATCTCTATATTGTTTGGATGGGTATTACAGTTGCTCTGGATGCAGTTACTGCTATTCCTTTTGCAAGATTACGCTTACAGCAGAGGCCTATCAAATTTGCTTTTTTCAAGATCATAAATATTGGTATTAACATCTTGCTTAATCTTTTCTGGATTTTGCTTTGTCCAAGAATTCTTTCGCACAATCCCGATTCATTTGTTCAATATTTGTACAGTCCGAAGATAGGGATAGGATATGCATTTTTGTCTTATCTAATAGCTTCGGTCGTTACCATGCTGCTCTTCTTACCCGATTTGGGAATCAAAAAAATGGTGATTAAAACGGAAATGTTAAGAACCATGTTAAATTATGGATGGCCGATTTTGGTTGTTGGTTTGGCAGGTATGGTTACCCTGAATATCGATAAAATATTGATTCCTCAGCTTATCGACAAAAGTAAGGATCCAATGTATGAATTGGGGGTCTATGCAGCAAGCGGAAAACTGGCCATTTTAATGACACTATTTATACAAGCATTCAGATTCTCATTTGAACCATTTTTGTTTTCACATTATAAAAACGAAGCCTCCAAGAGTGTTTATAGTTTGATTATGAACTATTTCGTAATCTTTGGATTGCTAATTTTTTTAGGGGTCATTTTTTACATGGACATCCTAAAATACTTCATTGGTCCGCAAAGGGCAGGATATCATGAAGCATTAAAAATTGTACCATGGATGTTGATGGGAAATCTTTTCATGGGCATATTCTACACCCAATCGCTTTGGTACAAATTGACAGATCAAACCAAATATGGTGCAATTTTCTCAGTGATAGGTGGTGTTATAACACTAATAATAAATATTTTATTTATACCCACTCTGGGTTATATGGCTTCAGCCTATGGTTTCTTCTTCTCGTCTTTGATTATTACCATTATCAGTTATTACTATGGTCAAAAATATTTCCCTGTCAAGTATGACCTGAAAAAAATAGGATCTTATTTTTTTGTAGCTATGATACTGTATATCATTGGAATAAAGATGAACCTTCAGAATACTTACCTCTCTTACTTTTTTAAAACCCTGCTTTTTTCAATCTTCCTTCTCTTCATCTGGTACAATGAAAAATCAGATTTGAAAAGATTGCTGCCAAAGCAGTTAGTCGAAGATGGAAGAGGTTGATTAGTTTCTTATCTTAGCCGATTAATAGTTTGTGTAAAATCGGTTCATTTCAGTTTTGAAATTTGGTATTAAATTTAGAATTAATGTTGTGTATTTCAATATGTTATGAACTGTTGTATTTAATAAGGGAAATTTTGGATGAAAGTAAAAATTGTCAACAAATCACAAAATAGTTTACCTCTATACAGTACCAAGCAATCTGCAGGAATGGATCTTCGTGCGGATTTGGCGGAGCCATTGGTTCTTCGGCCATTGGAACGGATGCTTATACCCACCGGACTTTATATTCAATTGCCCGACGGCTATGAAGCACAGGTCAGGCCAAGGAGTGGACTGGCCATCAACCAGGGTGTGACTGTGCTAAATTCACCCGGTACCATTGATGCTGACTACAGGGGTGAAATTAAGATCATCCTGATCAATTTGTCTCAGGAAGATTTCATTATTAACAATGGTGAACGAATTGCACAAATGGTCATTTCTTCCTACAGGCAAGTAGAATGGGAAAGGGTAGAAATTCTGGATGAAAGTGAGCGGGGTGAAGGTGGATTTGGACATACCGGAAAGCATTAAGGGATACGCAACACATTTAAAATGATTAGAAATAAGCATATATTAGGGGTGATCATACTTCTCACGGTTCTTGTTTTCTCGTGCAAGAGCTCTCAGCAAACAGTAAAAATTGTAGTGCCTGAAGAGGAGAGCAAGTCCCTTTCACTTTTGAACGATGATCAGAAACAGCAATTCCAGTATTTGTTTGTAGAGGGTATCAAACAGCGTACCATTGGTAACGCGGAAGAGGCGATTAAGATATTTTCCCGTTGTCTTGAAATGGATCCCTCCTCCTCCTCTTCCTTGTATGAAATTGCAAATATTCACATATTAAGGGGCGATTTTCAGAGCGCCATGATGATGTTGGAGAGAGCTTCTTCATTGAATCCTAAAAACCAATATTATCTGATTTTACTGGCAAAAATTTATCAGCAGAATAAATTGTATGAGAAGGCAGCTGGAACTTTTGGCGCACTATCCTTACTTTCACCTGATAACCCAGACTATCCGATTTATCGCGCTGAGATGTACGGCATGGCCGGGAAGTTGGATGATGCACTTGCTTGCTATGAGGAATTGGAGAAAAAGTGGGGAATAACAGAGCAGGTTTCATTGGGCAAACAAGGCATTTTCATCAAGCAGGGGAAAAAACAGGAAGCCTACCACGAGATAGAAAACCTGATAACAAAATTTCAGGGTGATACAAAATATTACGGGTTACTGGCTGATATGTATTTGGCTGATAGTTTGATGGATAAATCTTTGGAGAATTACAACAAAGTACTGCAATACAAGCCGAATGATGGTTTTATACATTTTTCACTTTCCAATTACTACAAGGTAGCCGGAAATTATTCCAAATCATATGAGCATTTGAAGATAGGTTTTGAGAGCACTGACCTGGAATTGGATGCCAAAATGCAAATGTACATGTTGGTTGCCCAATCGGAAGATCACCATATTACGGAACAACAGCAACTTGAACTCATAAACATTTTGATTGATAAGCATGTCGATGATGAGCGGCCACGGGCGTTGCTAGCGGAATATTACCTTGCCAAGAAGCAAAACAAAGAAGCGCGTGAACAATTGAGATTAGTGATAGAAATTAACAAAGGGAATTATGCCTATTGGGAAAGGTTGCTGTTTATAGACAATGATTTAACCGATTGGAAATCACTTAGTCTGGATAGTAAAGCAGCCATCAAATATTTCCCTGAACAACCAGTTTTGTACATATTGGATGCCGTATCCATGTTACAATTGGAAAATTTTCAGGATATATTTGCTGTTCTTGATTCGGCAGAGGCGAATGCAACCAACAACAACCAGATACTTTCGCAAATATATACTTACCGGGCGGAGGCTTATTATAAGCAAAAGAAATACGACGAAGCCTACACCTGGTTTGACAAGGTTGTCAAAATTGATCCTCAGAATTACCTGGCCATGAACAATTATGCCTACTATTTATCCCTGAGGTCGATCAAGTTGGATGTTGCAGAGAAACTAAGCAGTGCAGTGGTTCAGAGCAATCCCAATAACGCCACTTACCTTGATACTTATGCCTGGGTATTGTTCAAAAAGAAGGATTATCAGTTGGCTAAATTTTACATGGAATCTGCCCTATCCAACAGTACAGAGGAGAATCCCGTGTTGGTTGAGCATTACGGCGATATATTGTTTTTTCTGAACGAGAAGGAAAAGGCAGTGCAACAATGGAAAAAATCATTGAAAATGGGAAATCAATCCAAGGTGCTTCCTGAGAAAATCAAAACGGTAACTTTCTTTGAGTCTGTTGAAGATTAAAAAATGAAGATAAAAGCTATAATTTTTTGTTGTTTGTGGTTTCTCCTTATCCTTGGATCAGGATGTAAGCATGCAGAAAAGATTGTTATTGAAAATAAGATCAGGCCGATAGGTATCAAACGTCTGGTTCGTGTCGTGACCGAAAATGAGCTCAAATACCGTACCTTATCGGTGAAGAAAGTTAGCCTGACGATTGACAACAATGGCAAGGTACATTCAGTCAGGGGCTTTTATAGGATAAAGCGGGACAGTATTATACAGGTTTCTGCCCAAACATTGATCATCCCGGTAGGCAAACTTGAACTTGGCACGGATTCTTTCAAGATTGTCAATCACCTAGATAAGCAAGTGATGAAAGGAACGATTCAAAAGATTGCCGAAACGATAGGTTATGATATTGATTTTCAAACGATACAATCGATTTTAAGTAACCACATGCAATCTTTGAAACAGGAGTTGAAGGAGAATCAGTTCAAGGATTATGTGTTGGTGGTTGAGAACAATATGTACAAAATTTCTTCTATCAGAGATCGCAGGTTCAGGAAATTTGCTGCCAACGAAGTGAAACTGGAACGCTTTAAGCAGCGAAAAGATGAACAGCATCTGGTCAAACAGGATATTTTCGTGGATCCTGATATTTTTGTAGTTAGGAAAGAGATTTACCATGATATTGATACTGATAGGATTATAACAATAGAGTTTTCAGAATTTAAGGCAATAGGGACAAAATGGTTTCCAGGTATGATACACCTAACCGTATCGGGGAAAGAAAAATTGGATATTCAAGTGGAATTGTCCAAGGTATCGATTGATGATGAAAATGATTTTGGTTTCTCGATTCCATCCAAATACAAGATGGAGGAGTTGAAATTGAAATCAAATTAGCACCTCTATGAAGTGATGAACGAAGGTATAGAAAGAGTTATTGTTGGAATCTTTTTAATGGTCATGTTTTTTTCGTCCTACGGGCAATCAATCAATGAATTGCGAAAGCAAAAGGAAAAAACAAGCCAGGAAATTGAGTACATCAACAATTTATTAAAGGAGACTGATCAGAATACCAAAACTTCGATCAGTCGGTTGACTATGCTGGAGAAGAAGATCAAACTACAGGAAAGTTTGATTTCCAATATCAGCAATGAATTGACCTACCTGGATTCGACAATTATCAGAAGTTCACAAAATCTTGATTCGCTCAATGCTGATCTGACTTTGATTAAAAACCGTTATGCCAATATGCTTCGCTATGCCAGAAGAAATCAGGATATGAACAATCAGTTTTTGTTCCTGCTTTCAGCGGAGGATTTTAACCAGGCATACAAGCGTTTTACTTATTTAAAGCAGTATGCCGACTACCGGAAGACACAGGTTAAGGAGATAACGGAATTACAGGCAAAATTGGCGAACCTGGTGGAGGAGTTGAACAACAAAAAAATGGATAAGAATCAGCTACTCACTTCAAAAATCAGTCTGTCAGATAAATATGAAAAGCAAAAAGCTGACCAAAAGGAGTATTACCTTCTTCTGCAAAAAAAGGAGAAAGATTTAAAGAAGAAGTTGGAGAATCAGCAAAAGATAGCTGCAAAGCTCGAATTGGAAATTGAAAGAAGTATTGCTGAGGAGGCAAGGAAAATTGCAGCAAAATCGGCCACAAAGAGCTCAAAAACGCCTGGAGTTAAAGCTTCCCCTGAGAGGAAAAACCTTTCTGATGACTTTTCAATGAACAAAGGCAAACTGCCCTGGCCATTATCTAAGGGACTGATTACCGATCACTTTGGAGAGCATCCGGATCCGGTTTTGAAACATGTGATCAGAAGGAATTCCGGAATTGATATAACAACCCAGTCGGGGACAAAGGCGCGTTCCGTATTCAAAGGTGAGGTTACCAAGGTATTGCCCAATATTGGCGGGAATATGGCTATTATAATCAGGCATGGCAGTTACCTCACGGTCTATTCGAATCTTGCAAGCGTGTCGGTTCAGGTCGGCCAGACAGTCGACACAAAACAGGAAATAGGAACCATTTACACCGACAAGGAGGATGACAACAAAACTGTATTAAAGTTCCAGCTTTGGTACGAAAATAGCAAGCAGGATCCGGAGAATTGGATCAGCAGATAAAGATCAGTATTTCGCCAGATTGGCTACTTTGGTCAAAGCAGGAAGGTTGATAATCCTTATTTTACGGCCCTGAAGATCAATGAGTTTATCCTGCTTAAACTCGGAAAGCAATCGTATAATTGACTCAGTAGCTGTTCCAACCATGTTGGCAAGTTCTTCCCGGGTAAGGGAAATCTGCAAAGTTTTTTCGGAGTCAAGATCAAACTCCTGTTTCAGAAGGAGCAGAACTTCCGCAAGCCGCTCCCTCACTGTTTTCTGCGCGATATCTGTGATGTAGTCATTGGCTTCTTTTAACTCTGCACAAACGATCTTTAGCATGGCCAGGGAAAATTTCCAATTTCTTTCGATCAGATTAAGAAGTGTCTTGTATGGAATATGGCACAATGTGGCTTCCTCGATGGTCTTGGCTGAAGTACAGGCAGATTCCTGGCTTAACAAGGAACGGTAGGCAATGATATCCCCCTTTTTAGCGAAACGAATGATTTGCTCTTTACCATCGTTTCCGGTCTTGTAAATTTTTACGATCCCTCTGGTGATGCAATAAAATCCCGTCAGGCGACTTCCCTCCTTGTAGAGAACACTCCCCTTTTTGTATGCAGAACATACTTTTTCGTTGTTAAGACTTTTCATTTCGTCTTCAGTCAGCGACTGAAAAAAACGAAAACCTGTAAGACTTACGTCTTCAGTTAAAGTATTGTTGTTCTTGATCATATAAAATAATTTTGACGGTTATTTCTGGGTTCAAATATACAATTTTAGCTTGTATCTACCTATCTTTTATTTTGAAACAAAATTTCTGTCACTACGTAGAATGAATAAAAATAAGACTTGATATGAAAAATTCATTATTAAAAAACAAACGAACCGAAGGACGATCGGAATTTGGATCCAAGATTCTTCTCAGTATGGTTCTTCTGGTATTATCCTATTCCGCTTTTTCCAAAGAATACAAAATAAATTCCACATCCAGTACCCTTGAATGGGAAGCAAAAAAGGTTACAGGTCAACACCATGGTACCATCGCCTTTGCAGAGGGAGCCCTGTCTGTCGAACATAAAAAGATCACGGGCGGGAAAGTAACTGTTGATATGAACACCATTGTTGACACTGATTTGACTGATGCCGGATACAATCAAAAATTGATCGGCCATTTGAAATCTGATGATTTTTTTGGAGTAGCCAAATTCCCGCAAGCCTTTTTGGAAGTGAAGAATGTTGCCTTCAAGTCAGAAAATCTCTATCACTTTACAGCAGATTTAACCATCAAAGGAATTACCTCACCTGTGGAATTTGATGCTGAAGTGAAAGATGATTCCGGACAAATATCCGCTACTGGAACCATGGTGGTAAACCGTACAAAATATGGCATTAAATATGGATCAGGAAGTTTCTTCCAGGGCCTGGGCGATAAAGTTATCTATGACGATTTTACCTTAAAGTTTAAGCTGATAGCTGCTACTAAATAGGCATTTTTTTTCTGGTTTTTGCGTAGGGGGGTGAGCCAATAGGTTCATCCCCTTTTTTTGGGCTCATAGTTCAGGTTGGAAGGGAGGTATTTCTCGATAAACCCGGGAGATACCTCTTTGCGACGCGCATAATCATCGACCTGATCTTTGCCTACTTTCTCAATGCCAAAATACCTTGATTCGGGATGAGCATAAAAGACACCACAAACAGAGGCATTCGGATACATTGAATAGTGTTCGGTAAGAGAAATTCCGCACTGCTCTTTGGCCCGTAACAGATTAAATATGGTCTCTTTTTCTGAGTGTTCAGGACAAGCCGGATAGCCAGGAGCGGGGCGAATGCCCTGGTATTTGGAAGCGATCAGCTCTTCCGGAGTCAAAGATTCATACTTGTGGTAGCCCCACACTTCGGTCCTAACCAACTGATGTAATTTTTCTGCAAAGGCTTCTGCCAACCTGTCAGATAGAGCTTCCAGCATGATTGCCTTGTAATCGTTGTTCTCCTTTTTGTATTGTGCAACCAGTTCTGCGACACCAATTCCGGAAGTAACGACGAATGCTCCGCAATAATCAGGAATTCCAGTCTCTTTCGGGGCAATAAAATCACTCAGACAAAGTTGATTCGTTGTCCCCTGCTTTTTTTCCTGTTGACGTAACTGATGGAACTTCCCGATGAGCTCAGAGCGTGATTCATCTGTGTACAATTCGGTATCATCCATCTCACTGTTTGCTGGCCAAATACCTACAGCGCCATTGGCATGGATCATCTTTTTAGCTATGATCTCATCCAGAAACTCATTGGCCTCTTTGAAGAGCTGGCTTGCTGCTTCGCCTTTGTTGGGATCACTCAGTATGGCAGGATATTTTCCCTTGAATTCCCATACCAGAAAGAAAAAGGTCCAGTCGATGTATTTTCTGAGCTCCTCCAGAGGGTAATCATTGAAGTATTTTGTGCCGGTAAAGTTGGGTTTGGAAATAGGATATTTTACGAAATCCGGATGAAATTTTCTCTCCCTTGCCTCCTGCAAAGACCAGTATTCTTTTGGCTTTTTGGCACTGTGAACCTGCCTTAAGCCCGCATACTCATCCAATGTAGATTTTAGAAATTCAGGAGATCCCGACAACAATTCTGCCACCACCTGAACAGACCTGGAGGCATCTTTGACATAGAGGGTGGTATTGCTGTATTCGGGCGCAATTTTGACAGCTGTATGGATTTTAGAGGTTGTTGCCCCACCAATAAGCAAGGGTAGTTTTAAACCTCTCTTTTCCATCTCTTTTGCCACATGTACCATCTCTTCGAGCGAAGGGGTGATCAAGCCGCTCAATCCGATGATATCGACATTTTCATTTTTGGCTGTATCCAGAATGGTTTCGCATGGTACCATTACCCCCAGGTCAATGACTTCGTAATTGTTGCAGGCGAGTACTACACCGACGATATTTTTACCGATGTCGTGAACGTCTCCTTTTACAGTGGCGAGCAAAATCTTCTTTTGAATGACAACTTTGTTTGGCTGTAATTTCTTCTCTTCTTCGATGTAGGGCTGAAGCCAGGCCACGGCCTTTTTCATGACGCGGGCCGATTTGATCACTTGCGGGAGGAACATTTTCCCCGATCCGAAAAGGTCGCCAACTTTGTTCATCCCATCCATCAGCGGACCTTCGATGATATTCAACGGTGAATCGAATTGAGGAAGCAGGTCGGCCACATCGCTTTCGATGAAGTCGGTGATGCCCTTCACCATGGCGTGCTCAATTCTTTCGGCCAGGGGAAGTTCCCGCCAGGCTTCCACTTTTTCCTGTTTTTCATCTACGGCTTTAATTTTCTCGGAAAATTCAAGCAGACGTTCTGTCGCGTCGGGCCGTCTGTTTTGCACGAGATCTTCAACAAGTTCAAGTAAATCAGCCGGTATTTCATCGTAGATCTGTAACATTCCAGGATTTACTATTCCCATGTCCAGACCAGCCTTGATGGCATGAAACAGGAAGACGGAATGGATGGCTTCCCGTAAGATGTTGTTTCCCCGAAAGGAGAAGGAGACATTGGATATTCCGCCGCTTACTTTGGCATATGGCAAATGCTCTTTGATCCAGGTAGTTGTCCTGAAAAAGTCGATCGCATAGTTGTTGTGTTCTTCCAAACCTGTTCCAATCGTGAGAATATTTGGATCGAAGATGATGTCTTCGGCAGGAAAGTGAACTTTATCCACCAGAAGGTGATAAGCCCTTTCACAAATTGCAATTCTCTTTTCGTAGGTGGTGGCTTGCCCCTCTTCGTCGAAGGCCATCACCACCACTGCGGCGCCGTAATTTCTGATCTTGCGGGCATAATTGAGAAACTGCTCCTCACCCTCTTTGAGGCTGATAGAGTTGACGATCGACTTTCCCTGAATGCATTGTAGTCCGGCTTCGATTACCTCCCATTTTGACGAATCAATCATGATTGGCAACCTTGAAATATCCGGTTCTGAAGCGATCAGGTTGAGGAACCTGACCATCTCCTTTTTGGCATCGAGCATGGCGTCGTCCATGTTGATGTCGATGACCTGGGCTCCGCCTTCTACCATCTCCCTGGCTACAGAGAGGGCTTCATCGTATTTCCCGTCGCGGATCAGCCGTGCAAATTTGATCGATCCCGCTACATTGCAACGTTCTCCGATGTTGACAAAATTGGAGAGTCTGTCGATGGTGAGCGGTTCCAATCCACTCAGGCGGGTTACCTTTTCGGGTTGGGCTTTTCGGTGTGGCTTTGCGGCGGCTGCCAGTTTCGCCAATTCCCTGATGTGCTCTGGTGTTGTACCACAACAACCTCCTATAATATTGACTGTCAGATTATTCGTGAATTCAGCGACCTGAAGGCTCATCATTTCAGGGGTTTCATCGTATTCACCAAACTGGTTGGGCAGTCCTGCATTGGGATGTGCACTGATCAAAAATGGGGCCTTCCTGCTAAGTTCTTCCAGGTATGGGCGGATATCTTTTGCGCCAAATGAGCAATTCAGGCCAATGGTGAGCAGATCGATGTGGGAGACAGAGTTGAGGAAAGCCTCGATGGTCTGGCCCGAAAGGGTCCTGCCGCTCTTGTCGGTAATGGTTCCGGAAACCATGACGGGGATTCTGATACCCTTCTCTTCGAGGATTTCATTGATGGCTACCAGGGCAACTTTACAATTGAGGGTATCGAAAATGGTTTCGACAATCAACAGATCGACCCCGCCTTCCAGCAATCCCTCAATCTGTTCACGGTAGGAGGCTTTCAAATCCTGAAAAGAAATGGCCCTGAAACCCGGATCGTTCACATCCGGCGACATGGAGCAGGTTTTGTTCGTAGGACCAATAGAGCCGGCAACGTATCTTGGTTTTTCAGGAGTTGAAAATTTCGCCGCGGCTGACACTGCAATACGTGCCGCTTCCCTGTTAATTTCGCGGACAAACGCCTCCGTTCCATAGTCGCTTTGCGAGATGGAGGTTGCATTGAAAGTATTGGTTTCCAGGATATCGGCGCCGGCATTCAGGAAGGCTTCGTGAATCTCAGTAATGGCCTGTGGCCGGGTGAGTGAGAGCAGATCGTTGTTACCTTTGAGGGAGGAGTTCCATTCTTTGAAACGTTCGCCCCTGAAGTCTTCTTCTGAAAATTTGTACCGCTGGATCATCGTCCCCATTGCACCGTCAAGCACAAGAATCCTTGATTCCAATAGTGAGCGTATATCGGGTTTTGTCATGATTTTGAAGTTAGCTTATTTACGATTTCACGGGCTATCAGCACCCCATTGACGGAGGCTTGCATCAATCCGCGGGTAATACCGGCGCCGTCACCGCCAAAAAAGAGATTTCTGACGGAGGGGCTTTGAAAACTCTTGTCAACTTTGACGATGTTGGAATAGAATTTCACTTCTACGCCATAAAGCAGCGTTTCGTCGCTCGCCAATCCCGGACTGACTTTGTCGAGGGATTTGATCATTTCGATGATGTCGAATAGGATCCTGTGGGGAAGTACCAGACTCAGGTCGCCCGGCACTGCATCCTTCAGGGTTGG
>JAVHPO010000006.1:0-1449 GCA_036170635.1 Prolixibacteraceae bacterium
GTCCGTTTGGCGACCATACCGGTTTTTATTCACTTGCTGATTGGTATCCCAAATTTCATGTCACCTGCATCACCCATCGGAAGGGCGCGATATATCCAGCCACCATCGTTGGAATTCCTCCACAGGAGGATGCTTACATTGGTTTGGCCACGGAGAAAATATTCCTGGCTCCCATGAAGCTGACGATGATGCCGGAACTAAAAGACCTTTACCTTCCTCCCGAAGGAGTCGCCCACAACCTGACACTTGCCAGGATCGATAAAACCTATGCAGGACAGGCATTAAAGGCCATGAATGCCATGTGGGGCGCCGGACAGATGATGTTTAACAAGATCATGGTAGTGACCGATCAGGCCAATCCATGGAAGGACATGGAGGCGTTTGTCAGGAAAGTGAGCAATGAGATTGATCCGGCTCACGACATCATTTTTTCTTCAGGGCCCATGGATGTATTGGATCACTCCTCCTCCAAATTCGCATTTGGATCTAAAATGGGTATCGATGCGACCACCAAATTCCGGGAGGAGATGTATAAGGAACCTATCGGTAATATACTTCCCGGATCGGAATTATTCGATCAAATAGCCTCGGATATTCCTGCAATTAAAGCTGTTCAGGCTTCCCTGCTTGACAAAGGTATTTCGGTGTTGATTCTTGGGATTGAGAAGGAGCAGGATTTTCGTCCGGCTGTATTAACAGAAACTCTTTTAAAAATGCCTGTCATTCAGCGGATTAAATTTGTTCTTTTTGTAGATGCGGCCTTGCCAATCGCGAATTTGGACGCTGTGGTCTGGTATGTAACCGGAAACATTGATCCCAAAAGGGACTGCAAAGTTTTTGAGGCAACCCATTCAGGGGAAGTTTCGCACCTGGTGGTGGATGGCACACGTAAAACGGCTCAATCGGATGGTTTTCAACGCGACTGGCCTAATCCGGTGGTCTCCTCCGCCGAAACAATAAGCCTGGTAGACCGGAGGTGGCCGGAATACGGTTTGGGTGCGATGATCCCTTCTCCCTCACTGATTTATTCCCCGCTCAAACGAGGGGAAGGCGCAATAGCTGAGTAAGGACTAGAACTGGTCTGGATTTACCTTGCCGGAACCAATGACCGGATCAAGATTAGCTCTCCAAATGCTCCATTTACTAAATTTCACAATAGTTCATTATCAGAATTCTCAAAGTCTGAAACGGTTTCAACAATGTCAGAAAGGAAAAGTGGATCTGACGATGCTTTTTCTCGTTTTCCTCGTTGGGACACCCAGTTCGCACCTGCCAATTTCAATTGTCTTTCAATAAAACTTCTGTCCAATTCTTTTGCCTTTAATTTGAATGCCGTTTCTATAAAAATGTATTTTCACAAATCAATGTCGTTTAGATAAGTGATGCTCCGTTTTCCGAGTGAGCAACTCCGTAGGAGTTTTCCGTGAATAACCCCCAGTGCAACTGGGG
>JAVHPO010000007.1:0-1526 GCA_036170635.1 Prolixibacteraceae bacterium
AAAGAGTTGGCCCTCGCTATCCTTGACGTGCAGATGCCCGGGATGAATGGTTATGAATTGGCAGCCGAAATCAACAGGACCCATCCCAGTCAGGTTCCAATCATCTTTCTCACTGCGGCATTCCCTGATAACACCCAAATCGAAGCCGGATACAAATCAGGCGCTGTCGACTACATCATCAAACCGTTGAACCGCAAAATATTGATTAGCAAAATTCGGATATTTCTCCAGCTATTTTCCCAAAAACAGGAGATCATTGAGAGCCGGGAAGAGCTACTTCTCTCTGAACTTGAGATTATGAAAGCGAAAGAGGAGCTCGAACTGTTGAACCATCACCTGATCAATGTCCGCGAAGAAGAGCGGGCCGGGATATCCCTGATGATCCATGATGAACTTGGTCAGGCCATGACTGCTTTGAAAATGGACTTGAACTGGGTGAAGGAAAATTCAGGAAATCGGGAAGTTCAGGCCTCCAGAATTGGTCACATGATTGAGACTACAAACCAGGTGATCAAAAAGGTCCAATCCATTTCGGCCGAACTTCATCCCAAATTATTGCAGGACCTTGGCTTAACCGCTGCCATTGACTGGTATATCAAGGAACAGAGAGAGCGTACCGGATTGGAAATAAAATTACATCTCGATGAACCTTTGCAGGAAAATTTCAACACGAACCTTTCACTTTTCAGGATTTTGCAGGAGGCAATGACCAACGTCATCCGTCATGCCAAAGCTTCTGTTGTTCTGGTTCAACTGAAAAACCTGGATGATTCGCTGGAAATGGTCATTGAAGACAACGGTACCGGTTTTGATTTTGATAACGTCGAAACCAATAAATCGATGGGCCTGTTTGGCATGAGGGAACGCGCCCGATATTGCGGGGGAACAATCATGTTCGGCAACGCAGCCCTCAAAGGTACCCGTCTCACAATTTCGTTACCACAAGTCGAATCATTAAACAGGGATAAAACTTAAAATTTCTTTGTGATACCTTTGTGCCTTTGAGACTTAGTGGCTATTTTTTTCCTGCCACAAAGACACCAGGTCACAAAGGTTTCACAAAGAATTTTGCATACAATTCTAACTGAAAAAAAATGAATTTTAAACAGTTTCGAAATTTGTATTGACCCAAAATTTCCTTATTACAACTTATTTCCTATTTATATCTATTACCAATGAAAATTCTGATTGCCGACGACCATGCCATTGTACGCGAAGGGGTAAAACAGATTGTCAAAACGCTTCCTGAAGTCACTCAGATTGATGAGGCCAGCGATGGTCTGGAGGCATTGACCAAAATGGGCAAAGTCGAGTATGACCTGGTAATACTGGATATTTCGATGCCGGAAATTTCCGGACTTGATCTGCTGCAGCGCCTTAAAAACAGAGGGGATAAAGCAAGGGTGCTGATGCTGAGTTTTCATCCCCAGGAACAATATGCCGTCAGGGCTTTCAAATTGGGTGCCTCGGGTTATCTCTCCAAGGATAGCGCTTTCGAAGAGCTGACCATGGCAATCCGCAAGATT
>JAVHPO010000007.1:1536-7360 GCA_036170635.1 Prolixibacteraceae bacterium
GGAGGAAAGTATGTTTCGGCAGCCTTTGCCGAAAAGTTGTTGTTCGAAGAGATCAATCCCAACTTGAACTCGCTGCACGAATCGCTTTCAGAGAGAGAGTTCCAGGTCATGATCATGTTGGCCAAAGGAATATCGGTGACCGAAATAGCAGCAGCGATCTTTCTATCCGACAAAACTGTAGCGACTTACCGTGCCAGGATCATGGAAAAAATGCAACTAAAGAAAAATGCGGATTTAACGATTTATGCCTTGCGTAACAAATTGATTGAATAGGGATTAGTACATCGTACGCGGTACCACTTAGCTCGGGAACAGGTCTCATTTTCTCATCTGACCCTTCAACAGACTCGGGGATCGTTCTCATTTTCTCATCTTATCTCAGTCCCAATTCACATCACCCCTCGGCTTCGCTCGGGGACCCAGGTCGTTTGCCTTTTGCCCCTCGGCTCCGCTCGGGGACCCGGATTCGCCACGCACTTGCCCCTCGACTTCGCTCGGTGAACGTCCTTCCTTTCTCCTAGTCCCTCAGTCCAAGTCTTCTTCTGTCTTCTTCCGTCATCTCCGTCGTGCCCGTCATCTCCGTCATCCCAGTCGTCCCAGTCATCCCAGTCATCCCCGTCGTCCTAGTCATCCTCGTCCTTCTTGTAGGTAAAACCCCTACATCCGAATCATCCTTTCCCTCACTACGATCCTCCGGTTTCCTGATTTCCAGCGGAGTGCCGAGGCTATAAATTTGCTTTCATAAATGGTCACCAAAAGGTCATGAAAGCAAAATTATTCATCTCACTTATTCTTCTGATAACCCTCTTCCAGGTTGAAGTGAAAGCACAGGCAACAGCCTACGCCAACATTTACGCAACCATCGTGGCCCCGGCAGCCATGACCAAGGAGATGGATATGAGTGCAGGTGAAATAATTGCTACAAGAAGCGCTTCTTCAAACGCATTGTCCGTACAAAATATCAACTCAACCGAAAACGTCAATCTTTCACAAGACGGAAAAACAACTGTTGCGGCTTTCCAGGTTACCGGAAAAAATAACACCTTCGCAATAACGGTTCAAAAGCAACCCGTAATTTTGCTGAACGAAAGCGCCAACAGCGTAACAGTCAATAATTTCACAAGCGAAACAGCCATGATTTCCAATACCGGTAATGGAGCACAAAGGATCAGCGTAAGCGCTAACCTGAATGTATCCAAAAATCAACCTACCGGGAATTATGATTCAACAGCCCCATTCAATGTAACCCTAAATTACAACTGATTAAACAAAAATTGGCGGGGAAAAAGCAGTTAGGGAAACGTTCTAAATAAGGGCGTTTCATTTTTTTTTTAGCAGTTTGGTTAGATATTGCTTCTAAATGTTATTTTTACACGGATTTTATGTAATATTGCCTTGGCATGTGAAGAACTTATTGACTAACATTTGATCCATTTATCTATTATAACTATTTATGCTAAAGGGAACTATTCTTGCTAAATGTTGGAACATACTGATAGGATCGGTATTACTAATAACTTGCACCAATCTGAATGGTTATGCGCAGGGCGACCTGATGGTATTTCCCAAAAGGATAGTTTTTGATGGTCCAAGAAGTACCAATGAATTGAACCTGGCCAACATAGGAAGCGATACTGCGCGCTATAACATTTCGTTTGTACAGTACCGCATGAACGAAGACGGATCTTTTACAGAGATTACCATTCCTGATGAGGGTCAAAATTTCGCCGATAAGTTTCTAAGGTATTATCCACGCAGCATCATTCTGGCTCCCAAAGAATCGCAGGTAGTAAAAGTACAGCTAACCAAAGTCAGTGAGTTAAAACCCGGGGAATACCGTTCTCATGTCTATTTCAGGGCAATTCCTAACATGAGACCACTGGGAGAAGAGGAGAAAAACAGAGATACAACAACGGTTTCTGTCCGGCTGATACCGGTTTTTGGGATCACCATTCCGGCCATCATCCGAATCGGAGAAAACACTTCGAAGGTTACTTTGTCCGATCTAAGCTATACAATTGTGAATGACACTGTACCCACGCTCAAAGTTGCATTCAACAGAACCGGAAACATGTCGAAGTATGGGGATTTAAGTGTGGTTCACATCTCCCCTTCCGGCAAAAGGACTGAGGCTGGTCAGGCGAATGGCATTTCCGTCTATACACCCAACGCCATCAGGCGGTTCACGCTTAACCTGCGAACAGACAAGGGAATCGATTATCGTTCCGGCAAGTTGCACGTTACCTATTCAGCTCCCAGCGATACCAAGAAAGAGATATATGCTGAGGCAGAGTTGGAGTTGAAGTGACCTCATTCCCTACGTTTGTGCGCCCATTTCCGCACAATTTTTCCCCTATAACTTTTATCTTTAGAAATTCGCTATTTAAACAAATATATATGAAATTGTATATGTCTGATATTGTGTGTATTGTAAAGTAAATCAATATTATAGCAAACTCAACAATAAATTGGTACATCTTTTGCTGTTACTTACCGTTAAAATCTGTTGAAGATTTGCTGATTATTTCAATAAAATCAGGGTTATCCGCGGTTTTATAGGCATAAATAGCTATATTCGTGAACGATATGAGAATTTTAGGGCAATTTGTTACTTTTTTAGAAAACAAAACTGGTGATGCTTTCCGCAATCGTTTGCTTCTTAGCGCAAAAGAGATTATTGTGTCTATGTCCAAACCATTTTTTCCTCAAAATGGCAAGCAACACCAGAGCCGAAAATTTCAAATATTGGCAAAAACGGTGGTGCTGGCGATGGTTTTATTGACTTCTGTATCTATTGCCAAGGCGGCAAATCGTTATTCTGTTGCAACTGGTACTTGGGCTTCAACAGCCACCTGGTCGGCAACTTCGGGTGGCGCACCAGGTGCATCAGCGCCTGTAGCCGCTGATGCGGTTTTTATCGAAGGTGGGTTCACCGTTACGGTTGGTGCCACGGCAGCTTGTACTAACCTTAGTATCGCCGCCACATCGGCCCTTACAGTGGGAGCTTTTGCAATCACTGTTTCAGGCGCCACATCAGTGACCGGCACTCTGACTATATCTTCAAACACTGGTGTAAAAACTTTTACTGGATTGGTAACAATAAATTCAGGCGGGACGTGGACTTCTACAGCGTCAACTTCCTCAACTCGTTTGCTTTTTAAAAATGGTATAACTAATAATAGTTCTAATGTTTTTAATGCCGGTGGAGCAACTTTCAATACTAACGCCCAAGTCACTGGAGGAACCGGCTCATTTAGTTTTTCGCGGGTAACTGTAACAGGCGTTACTGTAACTAACAACGGAGCATTTACTGTTACAACAGCTTTGGGTGGAACTGGTCAATTCTCAAACGCGGCAACAGGCACACTTAATCTCAGTGGAACAGGAGCATCTTGTTCAATTACCACCCTTGCTAATGCCGGAATTATTAACCGTTCCAACACAGGAACAACAACCACTGCTCTAGCCAAGTTTACCAACACCGGCACTATAAATATCACTGGTTCAGGAACAATTACCGGCATCACCAACAACGCCGCCGGGATAGTTAACCACTCCGGTTCGAGTGCAATTACCAGTTTTAATAATGCTACCGCCACAAGCACCCTGAATATCAGTACTACTCCTACCGTACCTACAATTACAACGCTTACTGCAACGACTGCCGGAAACACTGTCAATTACAATGGCGCCGGCAACCAGACGGTTAAAGCAACTGCATACAGCAATCTTACAATTTCCGGTAATGGAACAAAGACCTTGGCAGCTGCAACACCTACCGTTAACGGAGTACTAACCGTTAACGCAGGAACAACACTTGCTCTTTCGACTTTCGCACTTGGGGCTACCACTGCTCCAACCAGCGTCGTAATGGAAATTGGAACAACCGGATCTGTAATTTCAGGAACAGGGGCTTTGAATCTTGGCGGAGATGTGACAGTAAATTATATAAACGGAAGTAGCGGAGCCACTATTTCCTGTCCAATTTCATTGGATGGCAACCGTATCTTTACAGTAGCGGATGATGTTACATCAGCTACTGACTTAACCATTAGCGGAGTAATAGGTTTGGGAACCGGTACAGGATGGGGCATTACAAAAGCAGGATTGGGAACCTTGCTGCTTTCGGGTGCAAATACATATACAGGAGCAACAACCATCAGTGCTGGGACCCTTAAACTTGGTGCATCGACCTCCGCGCTTGGAACGATTGCCGGAATAACCACTGTAACTTTGGGAGCTGTTTTGGATTTGAATGGTTTTGTTCTTTCGACTGCTGAGCCGCTGACTTTAAACGGAACAGGTATTTCAAGCGGAGGGGCTCTCATCAATAGTTCTGCAACAGGTGTAACATACAACGGGGCAATAACCCTTGGAAGTGCAAGCAGCATTGGCACCACAGGTAATATTACTTTGGGAACTGCAGGCATTTCAGGCGGCCAGGATTTAACAAAAGTAGGAGGTGCTATTTTAAGTTTGGGAAGTGGAACTGCCACTCTTGGCGGGCTTACCATTAGCGCCGGCACACTGACTTCTACCTCTGTTACCATGAATATCGCCGGAAATTACAGCAATGGGGGAACTTTTACGCACAACAGCGGCACAGTAAATTTTAACGGCAGCACAGCCCAGACAATTGGAGGAAGCGCTTCCTCCACATTTAACAACCTGACCATAGCAAATACCAGTGGTGGAGTTAGTTTAACGAAAAATGAAACCGTAAGTGGGATTTTGACTCTTACAAATGGAATACTGGGTACAGATGCCACCAATTATATGGCTGTTACAAATACTGCCAGCGGTGCTGTTACGGGCGCTACCGCAGCAAGCTATGTGAACGGCCCCTTGCAATGGTCATTACTCAATGGCAACTCCTATCTGTTCCCTGTTGGTGATGCAACCAATTACCGTCCGTTTGAACTCAATAGTACGGTATGTTCTTCTCCGGTTGTCAGGGTTACCATGTCCAGTACCGGAGCAAGCACAGTAGATGGCACCTTATCTTCCGTTGCTGCCCGGAACTGGTATGCACAATTGATGAGTGGAACTTTTACCAGCGCAACAGTCAGATTGACCGAAACCGGATTAATCGGTGCGAATGTCGTGGCAAGCGCTACAGCTGCCCAATCCGGTCCATACACCACCCAGGGCGGAAATAGTATTGCCGGTGGAACCATAACCTCCAATGCATCAATTCCTTATACCGGATCCACTTATTTCGCAATTGGCACACGTCCTCCTGCAGTCGCTTTGTCCGACAATGGTACTCAGGTTACTGCCGCGAATATTGTCGGAGGAACAACCAATGTAGTGTTGCATCAGTCGGCCCTTGCCGTCACCCTGGCTAACGCCACTCTGACCGGAATGACCTGTACCACCGCAGGCAGTTATGTTACTGCGGATATAACCAATCTTAAAGCCTGGTATCAGCCTACCAGTACTTTTAATGCGGGAACTGCTACCTTGTTAAGTACTTTAACAACACCCGGAGTCGCTGGTATAAAAACATTCTCATCTTTTGCTTCTCAGTCAATAACCAGTGGGACCACCGGTTACATTTTCATTACTGCCGATGTCGCTCCTAGTGCTGTACCCGGACATACAATTAACCTGAGCGCTTTGGCAACCAGTAATTTTACTTTCACCCTCGCTACAAAATCAGGATCAACCACTGCCGGAGGTGCCCAAACCGTTGTGCCAGGTCCTCTCGACCACTTTGCAATATCAACCATTACCTCTCCCCAAACAGCGGGAACTCCAATAACCGGAATCACCCTGACTGCCCAGGATGTCAACAACAATACAGTTTCCAGTTTCGTCTCCA
>JAVHPO010000008.1:0-1431 GCA_036170635.1 Prolixibacteraceae bacterium
GATGACCTTGAACTGCTGCGGTTTGTGCTTACTCCCAAAGCAATGGAAGATAATACGATATCAGGTACCGAATTGGATGATCTTTGCTACCAGTACAAATACGATCCACGCAAGCGGATGACGGACAAGAAACTTCCCGGCGTCGGTTGGACCTACCTGGCCTATGACCTGCGCGACAGGCCGGTTGCAACCCAGGATCCCGTAATGAGGGGTCTGGGCCGCTGGCTGGTCACCAAATACGACAAGCTGAACCGGCCTGTGATGACAGCTTCAATGGCATTGTCCGACAACCTCAACACACTGCAAACTTATCTTAACGATTACCTGTATACATCCTCCTATTACGAGTCGCGTGATGCTTCAAGCATTGGATACACAACGGGCAACAGCTTTAATGCCAAGCTTTCCGTTATGGAGTCCGATTTGCTCACAGTGACCTATTACGATACCTACGACTACACCGGGGTGAAGTCATTTGATCCTTCGGTCAGGCTGGGTGATTATTTTAACAGTACGACAGGCAATTATTTTCTTGGCAATACAAATACGGTAACAGAAACAAGCACTTATGATCAAGTAGGGAGGTTGAAACAGGTAAAGCACCTGGTTAATGCAGGAACGGAGGTCACCCTGGCTTCGATTGATTACGACGAAGTTGGTCAGTTGAAGCAAAAATCGCTGAACGGCGAGGTTGGAAGCGGAATCCAGAATCTGAACTACACCTACAATATCCACGGCTGGCTCGAAAAAATCAACAATCCCGATGTTAATCCAGCGTCAACCAGTACACAGAAACTGAACCTTGGTCTTTATTACAACAATGTACCGTCAGGTTTATCTGCAAATTCACAGTACAATGGCAATATCTCCGGTTTGGTTTGGAATACTCCCTTGCAAAGTGGTGCGCTTTCGCCGGCAGATAAGCAGGGTTATGGCTTTACCTACGACGGGCTGAACCGCATGAAGACTTCCACCTATGGCGAAGGTTCAACCTTTGCTGTCAATGTGAATGCCAACAACGAAAATCTGACCTACGACAAAAACGGGAATATCCTCACGCTGACAAGATACCTGAAAGGGACCGGACAAATTGACAACCTTACCTACACCTACAAAAACGGCAATGCCAGCAATATGCTCGACAGGGTTGATGATGCAGTTGCAGGAAATTACGGCTTCTCGGAGTTGGTGAAACAGGCCAACGAATATGCATTTGACAACAACGGGAACTTAATCTCCGATGCTAATAAAGGATACAACAGCATATTGTACAACTACCTGAATCTTCCAAAACGAGTTGGTACAACGAGCCAGTACATTTCGTATGTTTACGATGCTGCAGGCACAAAGCTGGCTAAAGTGGGTACGGGCGGTGCTTCAACTTACTATGCCGGGAGTTTTGTTTACAGCGGAAGTTCTTTGAATTACATT
>JAVHPO010000009.1:0-7276 GCA_036170635.1 Prolixibacteraceae bacterium
CGTCAGCGCCAATGGTACTGCGAAAGTGGGAGAGTAGGTCGCCGCCGTATTAAACCCGAGCCCCGGTTCATGAAAATGAGCCGGGGCTTCTTTTATTTGGATTAATTGGATTAATGGATTGCGGGATTAAAAAGGATAAAGTACGCCACAATCAAGATTACAGCAATTCTCTCATGACTCTGGTTCTACTCCACTAATCTCTGGAGTCCCCTACTTTATCCTTTATCCTTTGTAATCGATCGTGCTTAGAAAAATAAGATTCCGGCAATCCCTGCCAGAGGAATCATGTAGATGATATCCATTTTGAATCTCACAAGCAAAACGAGAACTGTCAGGAAAATGATGGCAGAGGGCCATATAATCTCTGCTCCCTTTCCAACTGTTACAGCTGCTGAAAAGATCATCCCGATAATGGCTGGTCTCATACCTTGAAAAATTGCCGCTAACAGATGTGAATCTTTGATTTTTTTCAGAAATCCCGAAAGCAAGATCATCACAAAACCGGGAGGTAAAAAGATGGCAAGGGTCGCGACACATGCACCTATAAAGCCCGCAACCCTGTATCCAATGAAGGTTGCAGAAAGGATGACGGGGCCAGGCGTGATTTGCCCCATTGCGATGGCATCGGCAAATTCTTTAGTGGTTAACCAATGGAATCCTTCTACTATGACCTGATGCATCGCTGGTATAATGACATATCCACCGCCAAAAAGAGTAAGGCTCATTCCCGAGAAAGTCAGGAAAATAGTTCGGTTGATCTTGTACCAACCAAGCGTATCTATCTTGAAGAGCGTAATGGCAAAAGCGATCAAAGCAACTGCAACAAGAAGAATTACAGTAACAAGCAGATATTTTTGGTAGTTTAAAGGAGTTCGTTTTATCTCTTTCTTTTCAGGTTCGGGACCAGGCTGATAGTAAAATAAATATCCGGCAAAGGCGCTGGAAACAATCACAAGAAGTGTGGCAAAAAACGAATGAATTGTCAGCAAACAAATAGCGGCAATAAGGCACATCATTAATTGCTTGAAATCTTTTACCTGTTTTTGTGCCATAGAGAATGCGATACTCAGAATCACGGCTGAAATGGCCGGCAAAATACCCATAAAGAATTTCGTAAAAACGGGCAATTCGCCATAGGAAGAATAGATAACTCCCAATCCGATAATCATAAGAACGCCCGGAATGATGGTGGCAAACATACTCACCAGCGCACCTTTCACACCTCGCAGATGATAGCCAATATAGGTAATCACATTTATGGCTACTGCTCCCGGCATGACGGAGGCAAGCGATAGCCCATCCAGTAAAACCTCCTCCCTGATGATTTTATCTTTGTCGACCAGCTGTTTCTGAACCACTGCGACCAAAGCCATAAACCCACCCCACGAAATCGCCCCAATTTTTAGAAAGGTGAAAAAAAGGTATTTGAGCGATATCTCTTTGTCCGAATGCATACGTTTGAAAATTTTGTCCAAGATAATTAATTTGAACCATCCATTTAAATCAGGTAAAAGCTATATTTACATACGAATCGGACAACTATTGATATAATGGGTAAATTTACTCTATTTCTATTCCTCCCGGAAAGAAAGGGTTGTTTTAACTGATGAATGACTACATAACATGAATAAAACAGAAATTTTAGGATTAAAGAAAGAGGCAGAAATCCATCTGCTGACCGAATTGCTTCCATTTTGGACTTCCAGAATGAGAGATGATGTGAACGGAGGTTTCCTGACACATTTTGATCAATACGGAAAAGATACCGGCGAAGATGAAAAATCATTGATTGCGCAGACAAGGTGTATTTATACCATCGCCTCTGCTCACCGGGCAGGTTATGGGGATGGGAAACTGGCAGAATTAGCCAGCCACGGCGTAGATTTTCTGATCGGCAAAATGTGGGACAAAAAACATGGCGGATTTTTTTGGATGATGAACCGTAAAGGGGAGGTTAAAATTGACCAGAAAATTATCTATGGTCACAGTTTCGCCATCTATTGCCTGAGTGAATATACCCTCTCTACCGGGGATCAGCGTGGAAGGGAATATGCAGAGAAGGTATTTGACCTGTTACAAAAATATTGTGCAGATACACGTTTTGGTGGATACTGGGAGATGTTTCACCGCGACTGGACCCTTTGCGGACCAGGAAGTCAGGGGGGTGACCGTAAGACCCTCGATGTGCACATGCACCTGATGGAAGCTTTTACCACACTTTACGAATGCACCGGTTTAGAGGTTCACCGCCGGAAATTACTTGAAGACATTGATTTACTGATAAATAAAATTATTCATCCTGTTTATAAAACCGGAATACCACAGTTTTTCAAGGATTGGACGGTGGCTCCCCAAATAAAATTTGACATCATTTGGGGCTGGGACCGTTTTTCGGAAGAGGGACAAAAAGGGAACGCTACCGATAACACTTGCTTTGGTCACAATGCCGAATTTGCCTGGTTATTGCTGCATGCACTTGAAATACTGAAGGCTGATCCGGACGAATACAAAGAGCTGTTTAAAATCATTTACGACCATACTGTTGACAATGGAATTGACACCGAATTTGGAGGCGTCTATGTGGAAGGTCCCCATTCCGGTGGGGTGTACGACAAAGAGAAGGAGTTCTGGCAGCAGGCGGAAGTGCTAACCGGTTTATTGGATGCAGTTATTCTCTTTGGTCCTGACAAATACTGGGATGCGTACAAAAATGTACATCGTTTCGTCTATGACAAGTTCGTCAACAAAAAAGTGGGCGAGTGGTATCCCTTGCTTTCCCGGAAGGGAGATCCCATCTGGACACACATGGGCCACTCCTGGAAGATCAATTACCATACCGTGAGGGCGGTGATTCAAAGTATTAACAGGATGGATATCTTGTTGAAATAGATTGAAATAGATTGAAATTCAAACAGCCAAAAGCTTTAATTATAACTATTAACATCATTACAGAAATGAAATACAAAGGCAGGTACGAAGTATTTGATCCGGCACAAATCAAGACATATCCCGTCAAGGGAAGAAACAATAAAGTCAAATTCGGAGATCTCCGCGAAATAGACGAGGTGCTGCACTGCACCATCGATTTGCCGGAGGAGGTAAAGAAAAACATTGAAGCCTTGTCGAAAGAGATCATCGCAAGACGAGCCAAAGGCCAGCCAATCCTTTTGTTTACAGGAGCTCACCTGGTTAAAAATGGATTGAACCGTCTTTTGGTTGACCTGATTCACAGAGGTTTGTTTACAACGATCTCCGGCAACGGGGCAACCTCCATTCACGATTTCGAATTGGCCTTGATGGGCGAGACGAGTGAATATGTTCCCCAGGCTTTGGAAAAGGGAGAGTTTGGGATGGCCTATGAATTCAATTTTATCAATGCGGCATTGAGTGTCGGGAACAAGAACAAACTTGGATATGGCGAGTCTGTCGGAAAGATGATCTGTAAGAAATCCTTCCGTAAAAAAGTGGCCAAATATTTGGGAATTGAGACTAATGCAATCAACTTTACTCATCCCGAATTGAGCATCGCAGCTGCCTGCTACGAAGAGAAGGTACCCTTCACGGTTCATGTAGGAATCGGAACGGATGTTCTGGATCAGCATTTCTGGTTCGATGGCTGCGCCAAAGGCGGATGTTCAGGGAGGGATTTTTTAATCTATACGCAAGAGGTTTCGAAACTGATTCACGGAGGCGTAATTCTAAATATCGGAAGTGCGGTGACAGGTCCGGAGGTCTTTTTGAAAGCGGCTTCTATGGTAGGAAACGTTCAGCAAACCCCTGATGGTATTCTTACTGCCAATTTCGATCTACGACAGTATAAGCCTGAAACGGCAACCAATGAGTCATCGGTTGGGTATTATTTCAGGGACCAGAAAAGCATTGTCACACGGATTCCCCAGGCATACGGGGGCAAAGGATTTTACATCGAAGGAAACCAGATTCAAACTATTCCCTATCTTTATCAACAACTCATCAAACAACTCTAGCCACTTTAGATCACTTTAGTCACTGCTTTACATAACTAAACTAACATTTCATGAATTTATCATTAACCTCGCTGGACTGGTTGGTCTTCACTTTTGTGATGGTTGGCAGTATGGCTTTTGGACTGTGGATGGCCTACCGGAAGAAAGCCAGCGAGAACAGTTCCAACTTCTTTTTGGGGGGCAGAAAAATTGCCTGGCCCATTGTAGGCGCCTCACTTTTCGCTACCAACATTGGGGCAGAACATCTGGTAGGACTTTCGGGAGATTCTTACAGGTATGGACTATCGGCAGGATCTGTCGAATTGACGACTGCCATTACGCTGGGAGTTTCTTGCGCCATTCTGTTTCCCTATTACATGAAGAACAAGATCTTCACCATTCCGGAGTTTCTGGAGTTAAGATATGACCGGCGCGCCAGGACTTTTTTCTCCGGATTGATGCTGATCATCAGTGTGATGACCAAACTGGCTTTTACCCTGTTTGCCGGAGCGCTCGTACTCAACAGTATTCTGGGATGGAATGTGATGACCACCGTCTTTATCATTGGGGCTGCAGTGGCAGTTTTTACCATCATTGGAGGATTTACCGCAGTTGCCTATACTGATGCTATCCAGGTGATTATTATACTTTTGGGGTCGTCAATTATGCTTTTCTTCGGTTTGGAAAAGGTGGGTGGCTGGAGTGGATTGATGGAAAAGGTTCCAGAGATGATGAAGATTTCGAAACCAATATCAGATCCTGTCTATCCCTTCTGGGGAATCCTGGCGACAGCTTTCTATGCCGGAATCTTCTACTGGGGAATCGACCAGGTGAATGTTCAACGCACCTTGTCTGCCCCAGACTTGAAAAACGCACGCTTGGGGGCAATGTTTGCCACTTTCCTGAAATTGTTTCCAATCTTTATTTTTGCGCTCCCTGGAGTTATTGCCTATGCCCTTTATCCCAATGAGTTGCAGGGTGACGCGACCAAACAGACTTTTGTGTTGTTGCTGAACAAATTATTGCCAACAGGTTTACGCGGCTTGCTGCTGGCCTCTCTGATGGCTGCTCTTGTTACCTCCTTGATTGCCGTGCTAAATTCGGTATCAACGCTTGTAGTCAGGGATTTTATTCTGGAATTTAAACCCAATGTCTCAGAGCGCCGACAAGTCACCCTGGGTCGTTACGTCATCGTTTTTGTGACTTTACTTGGCTTCGGTGCAGCCTATCTGGTTTATAAAAACGAAGAGGGACTGTACAAGTACCTTCAAACCATCTCGGCCTATCTGGTCATACCCGTTTTCCCGGCTATATTCTTTGGGATCATTAGCAAAAAGGTAACAATGAAGGGGGCAATCGTTTCTGTTTTTGTCGGAATCGTGCTTGCATCCCTTTTTGTGATAGATCAATTGATCGGGCCAACTTCAGGTGCACAATACTTCCCGATTTTACACCATCCGCTAACTTTAAATTTTGGATTCAGGGGCCTCTGGGCTGAGATTTTCATCACGGGAGTATTGTTTGCCGTTTCAGCTTTCACAGTGAAAACTGCTCCGGAGAAACTGGAGAAAACAACTATCAATTATTCCAAAGGTGTCGCTAAGTTCGAAGGAATAACTGATTGGCGATTGCACTGGAGCATTCTGGCTTTAATAACCCTTTTCCTATATGTTTGGTTGAGCTGAGTCAGACAACCAGGTAACTGAGAAACGGTATAAATTTTATTGTTCCCATTTTATTCATCTGAAATGAGCATGATTGTAAATCACCAATCGGAGTGAATATAAACAACATGCGAATCGAAGATCGACGAAGTCAATTCCATGCGACCATAAAAAAACAAATTATATACGCATGAAACGAACCCAGATTTCCCGGGAAGAATTCTCTTTAATTTCCAGTCCCTTCTTAAATATAAATTATTTACGGATGAAACTAGCTATGATGAAAAAATATATTGTACACTTTATTTTATTATTTGCGGCATTTTTTTTGTCGTCTATGGGCTTATCAGCTCAGCATAAGGCAACTTCAATTACTGATTCGATTGTTTCCATCAGAAAAGCTTTTTTAAATCCTCCTGAATCAGCACGACCCTGGGTCTATTGGTTCTGGGTTAACAGTAATGTTTCCCGCAAAGGGATCACCGCTGATCTTGAAGCCATGAAACGGGTTGGAATCGGCGGGGTGCTGATCATGGATATTAACCTCAATGCAATGGACAGAATACCCAATGGTTCAATAAAATTCATGGACGGGCAATGGAAAGAAATGTTCCGGTTTGCTGTTCAGGAAGCACATCGGTTGGGACTGGAAGTCAACATGACAAACGATGCCGGCTGGACAGGCAGTGGCGGCCCATGGATAACACCGGAAAATGCCATGCAAACAGTGGTATCCAGTGAGACGCAGGTGATAGGTAGCAGGCTGGTCGATACAATGTTGCCTCAGCCTCCTGCAAAAGGCGATTACTATCGTGATATAGCTGTTATGGCTGTCCGGAACCCGGATTTAAAAGAGGTTCACATGATGGATGCCGCCCCTTCCCTCAGTATTTCGACTGACGAAGGGATATCAAGCCCCGCCTTTCCCACAGCACAAAATCCTTTGAAATTGTCTTTTAAGAATACCGAAAAACTCCCTTCGTTGAGCATTCGGTTTGATTCTTCATTTACTGCCTGTGTCCTCGATCTGACGGCCACCGGATTGGTTATGGATGGTTGGTTCGAGGCCGTTCTTCAGGTTTCCAACGACGGAAAAGAGTTTAAATCCGTAAAAACTTTTTCTCTGAAAAATGGTAAAAATTCTGTGGTATTCAATTTGGTCGCTGCTTCCCGGTTCAGGATTCAGTTACTGAAAGCCCACACCAATCAGAAGGAAGTTACCCTCAGCGACCTGGAGATCCATCCCCGTTACCATATTGAATACTTCCCATTGAAGGCATTGTTCTCAAAGAGTGGCATTTTTGGACAAAGTGCCGCTCTGAGTGATTCTGCACCTGCCAATGTGATTCTTTCGCAAGAAAGTGTGATTAACCTTACCGAAAATATGGATGTCAGGGGTCATCTTAAATGGAATGCTCCGGCAGGGAAATGGGTAATCCTGAGGATTGGACATACTTTTACCGGTGTGAATAATGGACCGGCACCTTTAGAAGGCACGGGCCCTGAGTGTGACAAGCTGAGCAAGGAAGGAATCCGGAAGAATTTTGATGGCATGATGAAAAAACTGGTAGAACTGGTCGGACCTGATGCCGGGAAAACACTGGTTACTGCACATATTGACAGCTGGGAAGTCGGCCCCCAAAACTG
>JAVHPO010000010.1:0-7271 GCA_036170635.1 Prolixibacteraceae bacterium
CGCAATGTCCTTTTTTCGTTCGCTCACAGGCTTTCCACGCTCCAGCAGAATGGGACGAAACCCAAGCTCTATCAGATGAAGGGCCGCGAACAATCCTGCCGGTCCTGCCCCAACAATCACGACGGGCTTCTTGTTGCCAACAAAAGGATAATCAAAGTGAGGCTTCGAAATTGTTTCAGGCTTTTCGTCAATATATACCTCCAGTGAGAGATTGATTTTGATTCGTGCATTCCGTGCATCAATCGATTGACGAACAACCACGATCTGAACAATCCTCTCTTTGTCCAGTTTCAGGGCTCCAGAAACCACACTTTTCAATTTGTCAGGTTCTCCTGCTTCAACAGGTGTTACGGCCAGATTAAGTTCTTTTCTCATTATCAATTTTGAACCTTGTGTACGTGGAACTAACAATCCCGTTTCATAACGGAGATTGTGATCTATTCAAAATAGAATATCAGCGAGAAAATATTGGAATTTAATTTTTCCAATACATAGCCATAATAGGGCAAAGGGGTGGTTGAGGATAGATCGGCATCATGCCTGATGAGGTTATTAAAACCGTAAGAAAACTTAAATTCACCAGTAAACCTGAAATAGGGGAAATAGGTATCCAGTCCGAAAGCCACCTCGGCATAATAGCCGTTTCTGTTCAGGTGAACGACACTTTCCGATATCCGCTTGCTCTCAAGGTCGCGCCGGTAAGCAGCACCGCCATAAATGTAAGGCCGAAGGTTCCCGCTCCTGAATCCTTTGTACCTGAATCCTACCGGGAAATCTATGTAAGCTGAAGGAATGGAAAGATACCGGTCGGTGGTAATGCCCGAATACAATTGTGCTCCAATCTTCGGATTAATGACGAATTGGTTGATGTTTTCGGTAAACCTTATCTGCCTGGATCCCAAAGACATACCTGGCGTACAACGAAAATCAATCACGCTGTTAACCCGCAGATTGACGACTCCGCCAACAGAAAATCCCGGTTTCAACGGGTAAGTCTCCACTCTGTAGGAATGAATGCCATTGTAAAATATTTCACCCCTGGATTTCAAATCAGGATTTGCGGTAAAAACCGGGTTCTGCAAAACGTCTGAGTAATGTTGCATCCTAAAATCCATGGTGTTGGCACCCAGATAAAAGCCAAAATGGAGCGGACGATCATCGAAACGGGAAAGATTTTCATCTCTTGTCAGCTGTGCCGACAAAGGAGACCCAGCTCCTGAAAGCAGAAGCAACAAAACAAATAAAATTAATTTCCCCCCATTTCTCATTTTACACTTTTCTCTTTAATCATCAATATCCCAAGCAATTCCCCTTTCCCCATTTTAACCTTTTACTTTACTTGCCCTGAGCTTGCGGTCCCTGAGCCTGTCGAAGGGTCGAAGGGTCCTTTTTACCTATATAAATCGTTGCGATACCAAATGTTAGCCTATATTCACGAATCTGGACGAAGCCGGATTGGGCCATAAAAGTAATGAAATTTTCTCCGTCAGGAAATCCCTCAACCGATTCAGGCAAATAGGTATAGGCTGACCTGTCGCCCGAAACCATCCTGCCAATCCATGGCATCAGGCTCTTTGAGTAAAATTTATATCCCAATTTAACAAGAGGATTACGCGGTTTCGAAAATTCAAGTACACAAAGTGTTCCACCCTGTTTTAGTACCCTGAATAGTTCATCCAATCCGTGTCCAAGATTCTCAAAATTCCTCACACCAAATGCAACTGTTGCTGCATCAAAGCTTTTGTCGGGGAATTGGATGGCTTCCGAGTCACCTGTCAGCAGCTCAATTTTGTTCTCCAGGCCCAAAGCCTTTACCTTTTCTACACCCACGGCAACCATCTCTTTCGAGATATCTATACCTGTAATTTTTTTTGCTCCCGACTTCAATGCCGCAATCGCAAAATCTCCTGTACCGGTAGCTACATCCAGGATGGTCTCGGGAGAATTCGAAGCAATCAACCGAATGGCTTTCTTCCTCCACAATTTATCTATCCCGAAGGAAAGCGTGTGATTAAGAAAATCGTACTTGGGAGCAATCCGATCGAACATCGTCGCTATCTGCTCCTTTTTCCCGGCTGATGAATCCCGGTAGGGCTTTATTTCACTCATCAAGATCATCTATCATTTCACTTACCAATCCTTTGTCGACAAAACCCATGGATTGGTCATCGATTCGGATTTCGCCTTTCGTCACATGACCCAAAGTCATCACGGGGATCTTCCGATCAAAAAGATAATCCACAAATTCATCCTCCTTCTCCTTGGATACAGAAACGACGTATCGTCCCATCGACTCCCCAAACAGGAAGGCATCCGTACGTATTTCACCATCGGTGGTGATATCGAATCCAAGATCGTTGGGAAGTGCATTCCTCAACAGGGTGAAAAAGAGACCGCCAATACCAACAGGAGTCGCGGAAATAACAAGATCATTTTTTATCACCTCTTTCATCGCTTCCGTCAGACGGCCTTCGGTCGAAAGACTAAATTTCATCAGCGGCCAATCTTTGATCTCATGGTAGAAATCGAGGTATTCTGAGGCATTGATATCGTTGTAGGAACGACCTACCATCAACAGGTTGTCCCCCTTTTTCCTGAATTTTGGCAACAACAGTTGTTCTCGTGTCTTCAATTTTCCGAAAAGACTGATGATGAGGGTCGGTGGGACAAATCCTTCATCTCCCGAATAATCGTAATGCAGCTTTCGCTGTGAAAATTTCAGGTTAAAACTCTTGGAAGCCGCATCCAGACCGAGTCGTGTTGCCATCACCATCTCCTGGGCTATTGGATTGGCAAATTCGACATGGTTCATGAAACTACTGATAGAAACTGGTACGGCGCCGTAACAGACCAATCGTCTGACGGCCTTTGCAACCAGAATCTGGGCAGCAGCGAAAGGATCAACAGCCAACCGACGGTGATCCGCATAGATGGTTAAGGAATAAAATTGTTCCTCATCATCGATCTGGAAAATTCCCGAATCGTCTGTGTTATCGTTGCTCATTTGAGACGGATCAAGATCCGGAGCAGCAAATTCATTGAAAATATTGACCGGTGATAGATGTGGTATGGCAAGCATCGAATAGATGACACTCTGAATATCTTCCGGTTCCGGAATCTGATCAATGGTAAAAGACTTTGGACTGTTTTCGCTCATGACCTCTATGTTTTTATGGCAAAGATAATTGATTCATTGTAATTGCCATATGTTGCAACCAAACAACCGGAATGAATGTTTTTAGAAATTTTTCCCAAAATTACAATTCCTTTTTCCTATTTTAGCTTTCTCAAAATGGATTGATTATGTCAAAAATTGCACTTATTACCGGCGCGACATCAGGAATCGGCGCTGCTTCATCTCATCTGCTGGCTGCCAACGGTTTCGACCTGATACTCACCGGCAGGAGAAACAAACGTCTGGTGGAGCTGGAACATGAATTGGCCTCCAAATATAAGGCTAAATGTCTTCTTCTCTGTTTCGACGTCACTAAGCCCGAGCAGGTTCAAAGTTCGCTCGAATCCCTCCCGGGAAACTGGAAGGCCATCGATGTGCTGATAAACAATGCAGGACTGGCAGTCGGGATGGATACGGTCGACAATGGTGAAATCGAAGACTGGGAAAGAATGATAGACACCAATGTCAAGGGGTTGCTCTATGTCACCAGGATCATAACACCCTGGATGAAGCAGCGGAAATCTGGTCATATTATCAATATCTCTTCGCTGGCCGGGAAGGAGGCTTATCCGATGGGAGGTGTCTATTGTGGTACAAAACACGCTGTACAGGCCATCTCTCATGCCATGCGTATCGAGCTTCTGCCATTTGGCATCAAAGTGGGAACTGTCGCTCCCGGAATGGTGGATACTGAATTTTCTCATGTACGTTTCAAGGGAGATGTTGCACGTGCCAAAAGTGTTTACAATGGACTTACACCACTTTCGCCGGTTGATGTGGCAGAGACCATCCTTTTTCTGATTACCAGACCTGTCCATGTCAATATCGATGATGTCCTGATCATGCCAACCGCTCAGGGATCGGCGCGCGATGTATTCAGAAATCAGTAACCCCGCCTGCAAGAAGATTAAATTGCTACTTTTGCGAAAAGATCAGATATGAAGTTAGAAGTATCCAACGGGGAGATTGCCGATAAACTTACCATTATCGAAATTAAACTGTCGAAGATAACCGACCCCGCAAAGCTTGCCAACATCAGGAACGAATACGAGGTGGTGAATGATGCGATGAGCACCATCATGGAGAAGAGCCATCCGCTTTACCGTCAATTGTATGAAATAAATTCGCAATTGTGGATCATTGAAGACCATATCCGTGATCTTGAAAGAGCCAAAGATTTTGGTGATGATTTCATTCAAACCGCACGATCAGTCTATTTTATCAACGATGACCGATCGGATGTGAAGCGCAGGATCAATGAGATTACCGGTTCTTCACTTTTTGAAGAGAAAAGCTATGAGGAGTACAAATAATAAGTGACTAAAGTGACTAGAGTGACTAAAGTATTTAAAGTGCCTGGCATGATGGGAACTCCCAACTTTAGTCATTTTAGTCACTCTGGTCACTTTAGTCACTACTAATGAAGAAAATCCTTGTTTTCCGACTCTCCGCCATGGGCGATGTTGCACTCACCGTGCCCGTCATTCGAAATGTACTCGAATCCGACAGTGATTTGCATATTACACTGGTAACCAGGCCGTTTTTCGCCCCATTTTACTTTGGCATTCCCCGGCTGAAACTCTACTTTCCAAAACTTGATAATAAGCACAAAGGTCTGTTCGGACTCTTTCGCCTTTACCAGGATCTAAAAAAGCTTGGACCTTTTGATAAGATCATTGACCTTCATGATGTCCTGAGAACCAAGGTTGTATCCCTTTTCTTCAAACTGAACGGCACACCGGTTTTTTCGATCGACAAAGGAAGAAAGGAGAAAAACGAGATAATTAAAACGAAAAAGATAAACGTTTTAAAACACTCAACCCAACGATATGCCGATACCTTTATCGCAGCAGGCATCCAATCAGAGATAGGGAAAGCACCCTACATCGATTATTCTACCGAGGCTTTTCAAAGTGCCAGAAGCTATCTTTTGGGAAAAATACCTGAAAAAGGTTACCTGAAGATCGGACTTTCGCCATTTGCCAATACAGCGCCCAAAATTTGGGGGATCAACAATTTTAAAGAACTGATCACCCTTATCAACAAAAATCACAAAGCAGTATTTTTCCTGTTTGGTGGCGGTGAAAAAGAGATCAAACTATTGAAGAAGCTCGAACAGCACAGCGAAAATATCCATCTCGTAGCCGGGAAATTTACACTTTCCGAAGAGATCGCCATGATTCGCATGCTGGACCTGATGATTGCCATGGACTCCTCCAACATGCACCTGGCATCACTTTCAGGAGTGAGAACCATTTCCATTTGGGGAGGTACTCATCCCGCTTTTGGATTTTCGGCATTGGGACAGCCGGAGGAGTACCACATTCAACCACCCGAAGGAATCCTGACTTGTCGACCCTGCTCCGTCTTTGGCGGTAAACCATGCATTTACCCAACTCCAAGTTGTATGGAACTGATCAAGGCAACCGACCTTTACCAAAGACTTGTGATGTTGAACGTTTTGAAGCCGAAAACAGAGAACAAGGATAAAGGATAAAGTAAAAAGGATAAAGTAAGAACGCTGCGATCTTGATGGCAGCGTTCTTACTTTATTGCACAAAGGTTCATCCCCTCACAAATCCCACTTTATCCTTTATCCTTTTTACTTTATCCTTGCTCTGGCCTCGGAACCACGCTTTAAATTGGCCTTTCCGCTTCCGGTAGTTTTTGTTGCTTCGATCATATCCGATCAACAGGGAGATGGCCTCTTCGGCAGGTTTGCCGCAAAGAGCCGCATATTCGGTAGCGATCAGCCGAAGATTTTCTTCATCGGTATCCAGCTGGCGAAAATTCCGAATGCCCATTTTAAATCCAACAGGTAAAAATTTCATGCGGTTAAGATCGACAACTGCAAACTGATAATTTCCGTCAACTTTCTGTATCAATGTGTTACCAGGAGAGTAATCGAGGTGGTATATCCCATTTTTGTGAAGCCTCGACCATGTAAAACGGACCCATTGCGCCAAAATACTTTTACTGTCAGGAACCTTGTGGTTCAGCACATCTCTAAGGTCAAAATCGGTTTTGTAATTCAGCGAAACGTAATAACTCTCCCGCAGTTTCCCGCCTTCAAGGCACTCCACCCAGGCAACAGGGGCAGGTGTTGATGCCCCATTATCCAAAAACCTGAGTGCATTCTGAAACGATCTGGCAGCTTTCGAGCCCCTCAGGTAAACATAGACATACCTATTTATCAGGTTGGGCAATTTGAAGGCTTTGACATTCAACTCATAACCTTGTTCCTCAAAAACCTTTACCTCGTTCCGGTCTTTGAAAATGGAAGTTCCATCCTGCCTAAACCGCTCAGGAAGAGCTTTTACCCAATCCTCCAGCATCTCGTAGCCGGGAGCAATGGTACATTGAATTTTACTGCACATCATGATGTCTGGTTCATAAATCCCTGTTGACTCAACACTTCCAACAGCATATTGGAAAACAAAACATTGTCTGTCTTTTTGTAGCGGACATCTGTAAATACCTGTGCCAGTGACTGTTTATTATTCTCTTCAACAAATTTTCTATTCTCTGGCAACTGCTCTTTCCCGGCATATAGTCCAGCGATACCATCAGCAGTGTAATCGTGGTAGGTCTCCTTGTGAACCACCGCTTCCAAAGGCAAACGATCGGTCAGGGCAGGTGCTTCATCAGGCCACCCAAGTGTCACGGTCGTAACTGGAACTACCCCTTTCGGGAGATGCAGGATGTCAATAATTTTTCCGGTCAGATAAGTGGTCGTGCCAAGATAGCAAATGCCAAGACCTTTACTTTCAGCGGCTATGCAAACATTTTGGGCCACCAGGAGGGCATCGATGGCTGCGGTAAAAAAAGAGAGAAAATTGTCGTAACCGGGATCCGCGTGGTTAAGTTGGCACCACAAATTAAATCGGTTGAAATCGGCGCAAAAGGTCAGAACAACCGGCGCATTCTTCACCATTGGCTGATTGAAATGGCAGCCCGATAACAACTCTTTCATCTTTGCATCACGGTTAACAATGATGCTGTAAACCTGCATATTGCCGGTTGTAGAAGCCCTACACCCTGCTTCAAGAATCTTGTTTAACTGTTCATCCGTGATATCCGTTGCCTTGTATTTCCG
>JAVHPO010000011.1:0-1570 GCA_036170635.1 Prolixibacteraceae bacterium
AGCCGCCTGAATTTCGTTGATGGGAATATTGTACGCCATCAGCGGAATGGCTGCAACCTGACCATGATGATTTGAAAGAGCAGGTTGATAGGCCTTTGGGATCATCTGGTCAAATGTGGTAAAGCCGTTCTCTGCGGCATATAGCAGCCAGGCCGCGTTGTCAGTTCCAACAAGGGCGTTCAGCGCAAAAGTTTTCCGAAGCTGCGGATTTGCTGTTATTTTTTGACCATAGGCATACACTTCGGGCAGGATATTATCCAGCAATTCAACGGGTGTAGAAAAACTCTGGCCTTTCATGATCTGCAGCGCGCGTTCTGTCAATGCGAACATGAGCGCATTGCTGCCGCTTTCGGAGTGGGAAGCAAAGACTTTGGCATCCGACCAAAGTACGTTCTGGGTGCAGAGTCCGATCCGGTGTTCACCAGAAGTGCTTTTCAAATAGTTGACTGTTTGCCAGATTTCAGTCATGTAGCCTCCTTTAAATCCAAATGGGCGGATAAGCGGCTCTCTTTCAAAATTGGAATTGACTTCGGCAATGGTAATCTGTTTAGGCTGAGCGCTGAATGCCGAGGTGCTCAATGCATCAAATCCGGACAGTATTGCAGCGCTTGCAACGCCTGTCGTTTTGATAAATTCTCTTCTGGTAGCTATATTTTTCACTTGAAATAAAATTATTAAAATATTACACAGAGTCACACAGAGAAGCCACAGAGTTACACAGAGAAAGAAATGCCTTTTCTTACCTCTGTGTGTCTCCGAGTTACTCCTTTTTCCTCTGTGTCATATTTTTCTATTACGGTTCAATTTGATTTTTCGCCATACTTTTCCGCAACCAATTCAGATCCTTTTTCATCATTCCATAGATTTTTTCAGGATCCATGGTGGTTACCTTTTTTCCGGATTCCGCACCACCCAGATCGTATTCGAAATGCATGCTGATGGGTGCTTCTACCTTGAGGGTGGCATACTCTTGCAGAAACTGATCGAAGTTGACCATTCCTTCGCCCAAAAGGACATTCTGGTGCCGCCAGGCTCCTTTGGGGTCTTTTCCCCAGACAAAATCCTTGATGCAAATGGTCCGGATCCAGGGTTCAATCCTCTTCATTCCCAGCAACCAGCTATAACCACCTTCTGTGACAGCATGACGAATGTCGTATTGTACGCCAAGATATTTGGGATCCACATCTTTCACCAGATCATACAAATCCCATACCGGTGCGCCTACATGCAAGCCCGAATGGTTTTGGTATCCGCCGTGGATACCCAGTTTTTCGTTCAGTTTAGCTAATCTTTCAAATTTACCTTTGAAGCTGTCGAGATTTTGCTGAATTGTTTTGGTAAGGTCATAAGCCAGCCAACCCATCCGGTAATGACTGATTCCTGAATCGGCCCCAACCTGAAGCAGCGTAACATCCACCGGGTTGTCGGTATCCGTTACTGCAGTTACCATCAGTGGCATGGCAATGCCGGATTTCTGAAGCGTTTTTACAGCTTTTGGTAATTCTGCCTTAACATTTTCAGGTTCTATCTGTCCGCCAGGCCGAAGGGTAATGTCTGCCCCGTCAAATCC
>JAVHPO010000011.1:1670-12474 GCA_036170635.1 Prolixibacteraceae bacterium
AGTTATTTAACTATTTAATTTCCAGGGTTTGCGGTATTCATAATGGAGCAATTTATTGGCTTCTTCAGAATTGGTGAACAATTCCTTGTCAGGATCCCATTGAAGTCGTTTCCCAGTTGCCAGGGCGATATTGGCAAGGTGCGCAAAGCTGGTTGAACGGTGCCCGTCTTCCAGGGTGCAGAGCGGTTTTTCGCGCGTTTTGATGCAATCAAGGAAGTTGCGGATCACATTGGCAGTTGCAAACGAGTTGCTGCCGTCTTTTAAATCCTGAGAGGGGATGCTAAACTCTTCCGCTTTTACCAACTCCTTCTCTTTCCAGTTTTGGAACTGCCCTTTTTTCGAAGGAACAATTTTATATCCATCCTGGCTGGCATAGAGGTTCCCTTTGGTTCCCCGGAGTTCAATTTCACCGTAAGGAAAAAGTTCGCCTCCGCTTGCTTCAAAAATGCTGAAGGAGATTATTTTTTTGGAGGCAAATTCATAGGTAACCTGCATCGTATCAGGAATATCTCCATCGTGATCCAATACGAATTTTCCACCATGGGCAGTGATGGCCACAGGGGCAACTTCACCCATCAGCCACCGCATGGCATCCATATAATGAACGCCCCAATTTCCCATTTGACTGGAATAATGCCCCCACCACCTGAACATATAGGGTGCAATATTGTATTGATAGGGCCGGAAAGCTCTGGGACCTAGCCACATATCCCAATTAAAATCTTTTGGGGGCTCTTCGGCTTTCAGCTTTCCGATTCCATTGGGAAACAGGTTACTGACCCTAGCTGCTCTGGCAAAGGTTACCTGTCCGATTTTTCCGGCAGGAATTTCTTTTGCAAGCTTCTGGTATACATCATTACCCCTGCGGTTCAGGCCAACGGCCACTACCTGCTTGCTGGCCTTCCAGACGTTGACCATGGTCCTGCCTTCCTTAATCGTTTGGGTCAATGGCTTTTCGACATAGACATCTTTACCGGCTTTCACTGCGTCAATCATTTGAATGGCGTGCCAGTGATCCGGCGTGGCAATGCAGACCGCATCTACATTCTTATCTTCCAGCAATTTCCGATAATCGTTGTACAGTGTGGGTTTTGTTGCAAATTTTTCACCCATCATTGGGACAGATGAAGCCCTGTCTGCCAGATATCGCGCATCCACCTTATTGCGGTCACGTAAAAGGTAAGGCTCGTAAATATCGCATAATGCGACGATCTCAACGTCTTTGTTTTGCATGAATAGTTCCAGAAGCTGGGAGCCCCTGTTGCCAATTCCGATAAAACCCATACGGATTTTATCATTGAAGCCAATGGCACCTGATGACTTTTCTGAACCAATGGCATTAATCCCCATTGTGATTCCTGCGGCAGTCAGGGTCGATTTGGTAATAAAATCCCTGCGGTTCTGTTTTGAATTTTTTTCCATGCTATGATTAGTTTTTAATTATCCGAGATCGGAGTAATGCTTCAAGATAGTAATAATCAGCGTAAATAATGGGAACATCCACATCGATGCTGGTCAGTTTGGTCCCGGTACTGTGAAGCAAAAGAAAGCCGCCGTTGGTTCCAATGGCTGATCGGTAATGAGTGGTCAGATTTTGTGTGATTTGGGTGGCCTTTTCCCGATATTCAGATCCATTGCGGCTATAAGTGCTGAGTTCAAACAAGGCTGAGGCAATAATCGCGGCAGCAGAGGCATCGCGTGGCTCATTGGGGATATTCGGTGCGTCAAAATCCCAGTAGGGAACCAAATCACTTGGCAGATTTGGATGGTGAAGGATAAAAGTGGCAATTTTTTCGGCCTGTTGCAGATATTTCGGATCTTTGGTTTCGCGGTAGCACATGGTGAAACCATAGAGACCCCAGGCTTGTCCGCGTGCCCAGGCCGATTCGTGGTTGTAGCCCTGATGGGTATTTTTCTTCAACACCTTGCCGGTGATGGTGTCGTAGTCTACCACATGGTAGGAGCTAAAATCTGACCTGTAATGGTTTTTAAGGGTGGTATTAGCATGACGGACGGCAATTTTATAAAAGGAAGAGTCACCTGTTATTTTAGTAGTTTCAAACAGCAATTCCAGGTTCATCATGTTGTCGATAATAACTGGAAATCCCCATTTGTCCCTGCTATGGTCCCACGACCTGATGCTGCCAATGACCGGATTGAATCGGGTGGAAAGGGTTTTTGCTCCCTGTATAATCACCTCCCGGTAGGCAGGATCATGCGTCAAACGATAGCCCGCACCAAAAGTGCAATAGATTTTAAAGCCCATGTCATGGGTGGTACCGTTGAACTTTTCATTTTCAATGTTGGCAGTAAATTGACGTGCCTGAGCCTCCCATTTTTTATCTCCAGTGTATTCATACAGCATCCACAACACCCCTGGAAAGAACCCGCTCGTCCAGTCTTTGGCGGGTACCATATTCAATTTCCCCTCAGGAGAAAGACTCTTTGGTGATACCACAGAAGGTTTATTTTTGTTTTGAACGTTGCCGGTCCAAATCACTTTTGCCTGATTGATCTGATTGATCATGTAAGCTGTTTGTTTACTGGCATCAGCAAATATTTCCCTGATAGGTTGTCCGGCAGAATTGAGTGTGCCGATTCCGGCAAAAAATAATAGAAGTAGGAGAAATGTCTTCATTTGAGGATGTTGTATCATTTTTTCAAGATTGCAGTAATAGTTTTTATGATTGGAGCAGCCAGTAATTCGTACCCTTTGTCAGTGTAATGAACATTGCCGGGTTTGGAATTTTCCGGATGAATGGTTAAAGAAGCAGTGTATAAATCGATCACTTCTATGCCATTTTTCCTCATAACCTCAAGCGCAGCAGCATTATAAATTGCAGGATCTTCAATCTTTCTGCCGGCAGAATTTTCAGGGACCATCGTGGTGTTTATAAAGATTAGAGTTGCAGTGGTTTGCCTAAGTCTGGAAACAATCCGGTTTAAATTTTCTTTGTATTTTTCAACAGGAACGGAGATTTTTCCTTTTACGTCATACTTATTCAGGGAATCCTTGCGCACCAGGTCGTGCAGACCAAAGTTGAAAAGTATCACATTCCACTCCCTGGTTCCGACCCAGGTTTCGACGTTATCCAGGCCTCTTACCGTTGAACCACCGTTCCCGGGATTGTGAACCACATTAATATCAGGAGCCAAAGCTTTTTGAATGAACGGGGTATAGCCGATGGAGATAGAATCGCCAATGATCAGGACATTTTTGACGGTATCTGTCGTAGCTGCCATACATAACAAAAAAAGCAGGAGAATCGGGAAAGGCTTAAATATTTTTTTCATCTAATAAATAATTTTAAGTTACGAAACTGTTTAAATTTATCAAAAACACTACTTGGTTGTTTATCTTAAATCACAAAGAAATTCCTTGGTTTGAAAACCTTATTTTTTCAGGTAACCTTAGTAGAACAATGAATTAGAAGAGATAATCTCAACCTTATTACCTTATTTGGAGAATAGAACTATTATATTTTGTCTATTCCGCCCGATCCCAAAATGCATATTTCAAGCAGTATTTGTATGCGGGCGTATATCCTTAAATTTTACCTTTTTACTCTACTAAGGTTGCATGAAAAAAATAAGGTTTTACAAATCCAGTTATTTTAGCTCACAAAATGCAGTTGGCATCCCTTTGCTTTTAACACTGGCCATACTTTTCCCGCCATTCAGTTTTACCCTGATGATGGCCCGGCCATTGTAAACCTCTACCGTTCTTGATCCGGTTGAAGTTCCCTGATTGTCAATCAGCTTTCCGTCACCAATTAGTCCGAAAATGACGACATTGCGTGCATCCAAGCAAAGTACATTTTTGGCATCGAACAACTTAACTTCTATGGTAGCGATATCATCTTTCTGATCTGTTTTGCTCAGCACCATTTTTGCAGGTGTTCCCCATTTTTCATTCTGGTAGGCCTGTTTGATCTCATCTGTTACGGTTGTTTTTCCTTTTTTGGCAATTACTTTCAGCTGATTGTCACCCTCCTGGTAAGGAATGTTCCATCTCAATCCTGCAGCAGGGAAATCCTGGCTGTTTCTTTTTTTTATGCCATAACTTTTCCCATTGACAAAAAGCTCAGCTTCATCGCAATTGGAGTAGATTTTAACCATTTTCTGCTCCCTCTGATCTCCCCAGCGAACCGGCCAGCTGTGTCCGTAAATATGCACCATTGGTTTTTCTGTCCACCAGGATTGAAAGACGTAGTAGGCCTCTTTTTTAGTAAAATCACGTTCAACCACCCCTTTCTGATTCATGTATGGTACAGGATTGTCAGGCCTGATTGGTGTTGAGAAATCTTTAAATGGCCAGTAGGCCGATCCTGTGAGGTTTGGCATGGTCTCCTGTTCTTTCAGGTGCCAGTCGATGAGGTTGCAGATGTAGGACTCGCTCCAGTCGCCATCTTTCGAAACCCGGGCAGCGCCTCCAAACAGGGAGGCATCGCCAAGGCGTTCATCTGTTCCGACTCCCGTTTTAACCTGTTGCAGAATTTTATCCGGAGCCTCTGAATGCCGCAGGGCATGGCTGTCACCACCCCATTCGGCATGTAAAAAGTGGTTGACCCCTTTCATCTCCTTTTCGGTATTCTCTTTGTATTCGGTGTATATACCACGGTACCATCCGGCCCAGATCGAAGGTGAATAGACATCCGGAATATCTTTGCAGAAATCGCATCTGCGGATAGCTGTCATCCGGGTTAGATCCAATTTGTGGGCTTTGGTGTTCAGTTCGCTCATAAAAGTGCGGATCTTCTCCTTGTCAAACTCAGGAAAGTCGCCGGCCCAGTCGTTTTCATTACCCAATCCCCAAATGATTACAGCCGGATGGTTGAAATGCTGGTCAATCATATCGGCAAGCATGGCGCGTGCTTGATTTTTGTATGTTTCGCCACCCAAACCTCCCCGGCACCAGGGAATCTCTTCCCATACAAGGATACCCAAACTGTCACACAGGTTGAGCACGATCCGGGATTGCTGGTAGTGACCGAGCCGAATAAAATTGACCCCCATCTCCTTCATCATCTTCATCTCCTGACGAATCATTGGCTCGGTCATTGCTGCGGCAACTCCTGCATGATCCTCATGGCGGTGCGTTCCCCGAAGCAGTAAGCGGGAACCATTGAGATTGAATGGACCATGGTCAACAAACTCGAAATTCCGGAATCCGAATTTTTCGGTAACAGTCTGTGTTCCTGATTCAGAGGATATTGTGACAGTGCTGGTGTACAGATTCGGATCAGTTGGAGACCAAAGAAGTGGCTTCTTCACGGTAGCAGTAGAAATCGTTTTCGTATCCGTAAACGATTCTATATCCTCTTCTTTCAAGCTGATCATTTTGCCCGCGGGATCGTTTATCTGAATTTTCAGGTGAGCCTTTGAAATGGAGCTTTTGTTCTGAACCCTGAGATTCAGATCTAGTTTCCCTTCCAATCCTTTGGCATCAACAGATGCATTAACCAGCAGGCGCTCAATGGAAATGGCGGGAGTATAGACCAGATTCAGGTACCTGTAAATTCCTCCGTACACATTGAAATCAGACAGACTGGAGGGTATCATCTCCAAGTCCCTGGAGTTGTCGCAACGGATGGAAATCGGTATTTTACCTTTGAATGAGTCGGAAATTGTTTTGTCCTGCATGAAATGGTTCACCTCATCGGTTATATCGACCGACCATTCGTTGTATCCGCCAACATGAGATCCGACTTTTGTCAGGTAGACATATACTTCTGTCTTTTGTCCGGCGCCCTCAAAATGCAGCGCCGTCCGTCCTTTTGGAAATGGATTGTTGATTTTGATCTGGCTTGTGTACCAACCCGGTCCCTGGTAATAGTTTACATCAGGATCGACAGCATCTGTTGCGTTAAAACAGTGGGGCAAGGTAACATTTTCCCATAGCGGAACACTTTCCGGATTGCCCTCTTTTACCGGCCTTACCGCTTCCCAAATTCCTCCAAGATCACTTCGGAGAAATCTCCAGTTGTCATTTAAACGAATTTTAGTTTCGGATTGTGCAGCCAGAAAATTTGAAAAGCAAAGCGCTGCCACAACCAGCCAAATGGTACTTCTTCGTCTCATATTCATCATCTGTTTGATATTCACTTTTTAGAATTGTTTTTTGCCGGAGTTCGCATCATCCAGATAACAGGGTGTCTGACAGGAAGATTTCGGATCACTTCGGGATGTTTAGGATTGGCCGGTAAACTCAGAAAGGTCGAGATATATTGTTTGTTCTGGTAAGCCAGACCCGCAAAAAGCAAGCTGGATTGACGCACCGGCCACTCTTCCCAGATAAAAATGTCTTTGTCGAAAGGCCATTTTGATTTGTCGACGATAAACGGATAAATATATTCCATCCCTTTTCTGAGTGTCTGACCCTTTTCTGTTTTGAATTCGAACAGGTTGTCAGCGGGAGTTGATAACAACTGTGCAGCATTGCACATGGCATCGATGTTAAAAAGCGAGTAACCAAATGGTTTGGTGCGTTTGATCTCCTGAGGAAAACTTCCGTCGTCTGCCATTTGGCTCGGAAGTAAAATTGTTTTGAACCGCTTGATGCACATTTGTTTGGCATCTTCATTTCCGGTTAATACCGCCATCGAAGCCGCAGTAACTACCCAGCAGGTGCCATGGTTATTTTTAGCATTCATCTCATCGATTCCATATTTATGGGTCAACATCCAGTTTAAAAAATTATTGAACCACTCTTTGATTTTTAAAGCCTGATCTTCCGGAATTACATTGTTATCTATCAGAATTTTTGCTGATTGTGCTACTTCCACCAAATGATAGGCATCAATCAATCCGATACCCCTACCGGTGAAACGTCCCCAAATGGCTTGCGCATAAAGCATATTTGGGTTCATCCTGGTTAAAGGGTCTACAAACCACGCATTTAAATGCTCCAATGCTTTGTTTGAATATTTTCTGTCGCCGGTAAGTAACCAGGCCGAGGTAAGGGTGGTGGTGATTTCGCTGAGACGAATCATGGCATGCCGGTGATCTGAGAAATTTTCCGGGTTAGTTTGTCCGTCTTTCTGGATGTAGGGGCCATCTGGTCTGGCGGGATCCGGCCACCAGTAATCGCCTTCCGAATAGAAATCGTTGGTTCCGCCTGTGCTCCGTTTACAAGAGGATGCGGTGACAGTTACCGGTTTTTCAGACATTAGTCTTTCTGCCTGTTCAATAGTCTGTTTCCTGATGTTTTTAATAATTTGTCGTTCGAGATCGCTTTTTTCTATTTTTTTCTTTCTTTTAGCTTTGTTGGCATTACGACCTGTTCCATCTCCGGTATCCAGAATTCCACCTGTAGGATTTAAACGATCGAGTTCAGCTTGCAGGCTTTTCCGTGCTGTGATAGCAGCTGCTTTTTTCGTATCAGTAGGAACTGTAATCTCTTCGAATGGAGCTTTGCTCATATCAAATAATTCTCCCGATTGATTCAGTTTAAAGTCGATGCTCCTTACATACCAATTTTTGGCCAATTGAACAAAAATGGATGCACGCGGATCTCCTTTCTCTCCATGAAGCTGAGCATTAAAGCTTTGACCATCAATAATTTTATCATTAGGAAGCTGAGCTCCGGCAATTTCAGCAAATGTTGGAACAAAATCGGTGGCGCTGATTAAGTCACTGCAAACCTTTCCCTTTGGAGTAACTCCCGGCCAATAAACGATGAGCGGTTCAAGACTTCCACCCTCGAGCATCGAACCTTTCTGACCGATCAGTCTTCTTCCTCCAATGGTGGCGGCATCAGCTCTGCCGCTAGCTGTTCCATTATCTCCGAAGAATACGAGGATAGTATTTTTATTCAGTTTAAGTCGTTCAAGTTCAGTTCTAAGCTTACCAACAAGCTTATCCATGTAGGCAATGTTATCGGCATATATGTTTTTGCTGTCGGGTTTGCTATCGGGTGTCGGCAGAATTTCGGCATGAACATGCGACAAGGAATAATAGGCATAAAATGGTTTATTCTTATTTTCAGTCATAAATGCGACCAGTCTTTTGTGCATCACGTCCGGTAGGTATTCTTTGTCTTTCAACGGTGTATCCACACCATTCAGCAGGTAGGATTTACCCCTGGCCTGGGTATTCCAATAAGTACCGCTTCCCTGGAATTTGAGGTAATCATCGAACCCAAAGTCCGAAGGGTTGAGAGGTAGTTGCCCCCATTTGCCGATCATGGTCGTTACATAACCTGCCTGCTTCAGGTAGGTTGGCATCATCATTTCTATAGATGGCTTCATCAAACCGGTTGCATTCTGATTGGTAGCTCCGGTACGGAACAAATGGCGGCCGGTAAGAATGGTTGCCCTTGAAGGGCCACACAATGGCGCTGTATACGCATGGGTAAAGCGCATGCCCTGGCTGGCCAGTTTATCGATGTTTGGGGTCTTATAATTGTCGGCTCCATAACATCCAACATCACCAATACCCAAATCATCAGCCAGTATGAAAATGATATTTGGTTTATTTTTCTGGCTCTCCTGTGCTTCCACAAAAGCAGGATTAAACATGGATCCAATTAATGGAAGACTCAACAGACCAATTGTCTTAACGGATGTTCTGTTCGAATACTTTTTTAAAATTGTCATCACTTATTGTATTAAGCCATTGTTATTCAAGCCAATCCAAATTATGGGGTTTTTGATCATCATGGAGAAACGGCTTTCATCGCTTTCATTTTTTTCACTCAATGATTTCCACAAATCATACCAGGAAGAATTTTTCCCGGCCAGGGCAGCGAAAAGCATAAATTGACGGGCTTCCGGTTGCCCATCCCAATGGTCCACATCCTTGCCACCGGTCCATTTTGTTTTGTTCCTGAGATACGGTAGCATAAACTCCAATCCTTTCTTTAATCCCCGACCATCCTGAAGATTGAAATTCCAATCCGTGAAGGTTTTGTCAGAGAGAATCCAGAGCAATGCAGCCGTTGCATCCAGGTTAAAAAGAGAGTAGGAGTAAGGTTTGGTTCTTGCCAACTCCTCCGGAAAACTTCCGTTTGAGGCCATTTGATTGGGCAAAATGATTTTCTGATAGTGGTTACGGCACAATTGCAGCACTTTTTCATCACCGACCAAACGGGCATAGGATGCAACCTGCGCGTGCCACCATGTACCATGGTTATTTTTGGCATTCATCTCATCAATGCCATAAGGATGGGTTGTCAGCCATGCGAGGAATTGGGTGAACCACTCTTTAATTTGCGTAATCTCTTTGCCTGAAACATAGTGCGATTTTTCGAGGATCAACACAGATTGTGCGACATCCATCAACTGACCGGCATCAATTATTCCGACTCCACGACCGGTACAGATTCCGCGAATGGCCTGCGCATAAAGCATGTTTGGATTCATCATGGTGGTGGTATCAATGAACCAGGCTCTCAAATGTTCCATCGCCGCCCTTATATAAATTTCTTTTCCGGTTAAAATCCAGGCCGAAGTATGCGTACCGACAATCCAGGAAAATTTGCGAAGATCATCGTCATGATCTATGAATCTACCAGGGAATCTCAAACCGTCATGCCGGATAAAAGGTCCGTTTGGATTGGCGGGATCTGGCCACCAATAAGGCCCTTCAGAGTAAAAATCGTGCCTTCCTCCTATTCCTGGAGAGGAGCTGGCAGTAACAGTCCTGGGTTTCTCATTTAATAATTTTGCGGCTCGTTGAATGATTCTCTCCTTTTCAATAGCCATCACCTGTTTTACAATTGAATCGGAATAGCCTTGACGTTTTTCGGTTTTTATTTCATTTCCAACTTCCGCAGCAATGCTCTCCCATGATAAAACAATCATTATAAGGAGTGCCGAAATTATTTTTATTCCGCAACTGAATATTATCATTTTCATTTAGTCTTTTTGAATTGTGTTGCCAAAAAAGCAACAATTTTTTCATTCAAATTTTTTGTGACCGAAGCATATTCTTTCACATCCACCACATTGATGGTTTCATTCGGATCTTTTGCGTAGTCATACAATTCAGTTGCGACAACCAAATCCTTGCTGAAAGGCTTGTAGCTTCTGTAACTATCTTTCAACCAGATGGTATAGCGAAATTGATTTGTTCTGATCGAATATCCCATAAATTGACCATCGGACCAGCCGAGCCGTTCTGTATCCAATTTATTCAGGGTCCTGGGGTATTGACTGACGGAAAATCCCTTCACCGAAGTATTTGGGTTTTTCATGACAGAAACGAGGCTTTTGCCATCGAGCTGTGCCGGTATTTCCAGGCCTGACAGTTCACAGAGTGTTGGGAAAATGTCAACAAATTCTGTCTGTGATTTTGTTTTGGTAGGATTGATTCCTGGTGCCGAAATCAAAAGCGGAGAATGTGTGGCCTGTTCGAAATTGGTGTGTTTGCACCACAGATTATGGTCACCCAAATGCCATCCATGGTCGCCCCAAAGTACGATGATGGTATTTTTCGATAAGCCAAGTGAATCAAGCGTCCTAACCAGGATTCCTACCTGGGCATCTGTATAGGAAGTAGCGGCATAATAGCCATGTATCAGCTCTTTTTGTTTTGATACGGGCATGTCCAATCCAACTTTCTGGTCCGAAAATGAGGATATTTCAGGAATGTCGGAGTAGGCATACAATTCGGCAGCAGTATGGTAGGCAAGGTCCGGACTATCTTTGGCTTTTTGCTGGAACTGCGCAAGAGGCATTTCATCCCTTTTGTACAAATCCCAATATTTTTTGGGAGCTACGAAGGGTAAATGGGGTCTGGACAAACCAACTGCGAAGAAAAATGGTTGACCGCTTTTTGCCAGTTCGGCAAGAATATCTTTCGC
>JAVHPO010000011.1:12574-27718 GCA_036170635.1 Prolixibacteraceae bacterium
GTTTGATATCCTTTTGAAATGAAATACTGTGGGATGGATAGGATATCAGGATTGATGTCACGCATTTTCGTTTTCAGGTCCCACACCCTGGTATAATCGGGTCTCATCCCTGTCATTAAGCTTGCACGGGTTGGACCGCTTACGGCCTGCTGGCAATAATTTTGCAGGAAGACTGTACCTCTGCTTGCCAGTCGGTCAATATTTGGAGTTTTCACCAACTTGTCGCCGTAACATCCAAGGACTGGTTTCAAATCATCTACGGCAATAAAAAGAACATTCAATTTTTCCTTTTTTTCTTTGGAATAGGTAGTATTTGCCTGAACTGCAAAGAGTCCTGTCAAAGCCATAGAAAGTGCTGCGCGGGTACAATGGTAGTTTGTAATCATATCTGCAGGAGAAAATTCAATTGAATAATTTCATGAATGAAATTCAAGAAAAAACTCAGTTTGGTTCTCAGCTAAATTAAAAACAGAACTTTGGATTTACTGTAACTATTGAGTCTGTTTTTATCAAATTTAGGTCAAAATAGGGCATTCGATGCCTCTCCAATAAATTAGCAAAGGTCTCAGAAATATGTTTGTGATGAGGCTATATTTGAATGGATCAGCTAATTGCTTAAAGCCAATAGCCAACAGCTAAAAGCTTTTGTTAATTAGCCTTTAGCTTTTAGCCACTTTGAAACTGCTTCAACCAATATCAAGAGCACACAAACCAAGATCACAACCGTCAGTGTCGCATTGACCACTCCCTGAATTCTGCTGGATTGATTGAGAATTTGCGGAAAATAAATGTTGGCGAGGTTCATTACGCCGCCGGTAATAGTTGTAATCCCGACGAAAGTCATTGGAACCACAGTGATCCAGATATATTTGCGTTTACCATGGTTGATAAGGTAGGAAGTACCAATTGCAAGGGCCAAAGTAGCCAGCAGCTGATTGGCGACCCCAAACATGGGCCAAATGGTTGAAACAGTACCCGTATAGATAAAATATCCCCAGGCAAAAACAACCAGAAAACTGGTTATCAAACTACCCGGAAGCCAGTTGGAACGGCCAAAAGGGGGATAAATTTTACCCATGGACTCTTGCACAATAAATCGGGCAATCCTCGTACCTGCATCTACGGTAGTGAGAATAAACAGGGCTTCGAACATGATGGCAAAATGGTACCAGTAAGACATCAGTCCGTTTAATCCGGGCAAACTGGAAAAGATCTGCGCCATCCCGACCGCCAGTGAAACTGCACCTCCGGGACGTCCCGCAATTTTTTCTCCAACTTCAGCAGATAGTTGTGTCAGGTTCGATTCATGAAAACCAAGCGACTGCAGTTGTGGTAGAATTTGAGTGAATTTTTCGGGCGAGACGTTGATCTGAAAATAATCGAGCGGGAAAAGACTTGTTGCCGCAATCAGTGCCAGGATACTCACCATGGCTTCTGCCAGCATTGATCCGACGGCGATTGGTTTGATGTGCGACTCTTTCATGAGCATTTTTGGCGTGGTTCCTGAACTCACCAGCGCATGAAATCCGGATATGGCCCCGCAGGCTATGGTAATAAAGAGATATGGGAAGAGTGTTCCCGGGATAATGGGGCCTCCGCCGTGGATAAAAGGGGTGAAATTGGGCATTTTAATCTCCGGAGCAACCAGAATAATACCTATGGCCAGAAGTGCAATCACTGTCAGTTTCATGATGGAGCTGAGGTAATCCCTGGGTGAAAGCAATAGCCAGACCGGAAGAACGGAGGCAAAAAAACCATATCCCGCGAGCATAATGGTCAGCGTTTTCCGGTCAAAGGTAAACCAGCTTTCAAAAGGTGATCCCGGAACGTATTTCCCATAGATTACCGCCAGAGAAAGCAATATTACCCCAATCACAGTGGCTTCAATCGTTTTGCCCTTTCTGAATTTGAACATCCACAATCCCATGAAAATGGCTATGGGAATGGTGGCGGCAATGGTAAAGGTTCCCCATGAGCTTTCTGCCAGGGCATTGACAACCACTACCCCTAATCCGGCCAGGGCAATAACCAGAATGATTAAAACCGCAATGGAGGTGATGATCCCGCTGAAACTGCTGATCTCGATTTTGGCAATTTCGGCCAACGATTTACCATCATGCCTGACAGATGCCGTCAGAATCACAACGTCGTGCACTGCTCCTGCCATAACAGCTCCCACCAACATCCAGACAAATCCCGGCATAAAACCAAATTGAGCAGCCAGAACAGGTCCAACGAGGGGACCGGCGCCGGCAATAGCGGCAAAATGGTGACCGAAAGCCACCCATTTGGGCATGGGATAGTAGTTGTGCTTGTCGAAAAGACGGAAGGCAGGTGTCTCTATCTCATCATTCAGCATCAATACTTTGGTGGCGATAAAGCTGTAGTACAACCGGTATGCAAGGGCAAGAAAGGCCAGCGCACCGATTACGAAAGGCATTGCATTCATAAGTTCCAAGAAAAGTTGAAGGTCAAATTTATCAATTTTCCCTCAAGATTAATTACATAAATGATTTCTTGGGATCTTGTCTGCAATCAAAAAATGTCAGGAGATAAATTTTCTGATGATAAGTGTCAATTTTGTAAAAGAATACATTATTTGAGTCAACAATTGCTTTCCTAATTTCTTTATTTTTCATCGATACAGGAAATATTCCAGGGCTTTTCTTTATCGCATTTATTGTAATGATTGTTCTCTGGCTAAACTGAATCATCTCCTTCTGAGTCCAATTTGCATTCAAATAATCAAGGACCTTAAAAAAAGAAATTCTCGCTTTTGCAGACCAGATAACTTCCATGTTAGAAGCCGTATTTTTGTTTGGCTTCAAGAATTACCTGATCGTGAGTTAATACCCGACCATTTTCAATATCTTGAATCCCCTCATAAATAGATTCTTGAATCTCTTGTGGCAATTGATCCCACCAATCAGTTTCCGCCTCTTTCTGAAATATATTGTTAATTTTCTGAAGAAGTGTCGTGTTTTTAGTAGATAGGATTCTTTGCACCAAATCAATTTTTAAAGCCTGAATATCCATAGTTTTCTGATTATGACAACTGCAAGTAAAATTAAGTAAATTTCAAGATATATCGCGATTTGAAGGTGCGTTTTTCACATCGTCAAGCTTTCGAAGACGTTGCTCCTCATTTCTACGGAAACATAAAATTTTGAAACGGGGAAACAGAGAAACGGAGAAAAGGGTGTATTAATTTTTTCTTTAATCCGTGTAATTTGTGTAATCTGTGGTGGAAGGGAGTAATTCGTTTTAATCTGAGGTTGGGTTTTGATTTGAACAATCCTCTCACTACATTTGGTACAACTAAAACTACTAATTATGAATAATCCAGGTACAAAGCTATTTCTGGTTTGTTTCGTTGTTGTGATAGCGTTCATGACTCAGGCACAGCAAATTAACGGACGGCAAATCAATTTTAAAAATGCCCCGGTACTCTTTAAAGAAAATAACCGCTCCTTTCAACAGGTGATAGTAAGCTGCAAGGCTGATCAACCAGGTACCATCCTGGTAAGGGAAGCAGGTAAGGAAGTATTGAAAGCAGATCTGAAAAAGGGCAGCAACAGTTTCATGATTACGGTACCGGCTGTTCAGAAGAATAAGAAAATCAATTTTTCAAGCAGCATCAATGGCGGCAATGCAACAAAAACCGCTTTCGTACTAACTCCGCCACGCAAATGGGAACTCTACCTGGTGCAGCATGCACACACCGATATTGGCTACACACGGCCACAGTCCGAGATTCTTGCCGAACACCAGCGTTACATCGATTACGCCCTGGATTATTGTGATCAGACAGATAATCTGCCGGATGATTGCAAATTTCGCTGGACCTGCGAATCCGCCTGGGTGGTAAAAGAGTACCTCAAAACAAGACCTGCCGCTCAAATTGAACGATTGAAAAAACGAATTGCAGAAGGTCGTATCGAAGTGACGGGAATGTTCTGTAACATGGCGGAGACTTCGGATGAGAACCTGATGACTGATTTTCTGCGTCCGTTGCAGACTATTCAGGAGGCGGGTTTCCCGGTAAAAGTGGTGATGCAGAACGACGTCAACGGGATAGCCTGGTGCTTGCCCGACTATTTCAAAAATACAGGCGTGAAATACCTGAACATGGGGATCAATAAGACAAGGTCCATACTTCCCTTCGAGCTTCCGACCTGTTTCTGGTGGAAATCTCCTTCGGGAGAGAAATTGCTGGCTTTCAGGGCGGATCACTACATGACCGGAAATTTCTTCGGCATTGAGAGCAAGGCCATCAAAGCCGAGAATTTGCTGGGCCATCTGGCAGATCTGGAGGCAAAGAACTATCCGTTCGACAAAATTGCCATTCAGTTTTCAGGGTACTTTACCGACAATGCCCCGCCATCGACGGCAGCCTGCCAGTTGGTGAAGGAGTGGAATGAAAAATATGAGATGCCAAAACTGAAACTCGCGGTAGCCAGCGAATTTTTTGAGTATGTCGAAAAGAATTATGCAGACAAATTGCCGGTCTATCAGAAAGCCTGGCTCGACTGGTGGACTGACGGAGCAGGTTCTGCCTCCCGCGAAACGGCAGAGGTAAGGAAGATGCAGAATCTGAAACAGGTAGACGAAGGACTCTTTGCCATGGTTGCCATCAAAGGCGGAGAGCTGAGCCCCAATTTACAGGCAGAAACCGACCACATTGCCGAAAACGCCATTTTTTATGACGAGCATACCTTTGGCGCAGATGAAAGTATTGACCGGCCGTTTTCCGAAAACACAGCTCACCAATGGCTTCAGAAAGGCGCCTATGCCTGGGAAGCACTGAAAATGCAGACCCTGCTACACGAAGAGGCACTGGCCAGGTACCAGCCATTTCTGAAGAAGGCAGATTTTCCGGTGATCCACGTCATCAACTCACTGGGATGGAAACGATCAGGAATTGTAAAATTGTTTGTGGATTTTCAGGTTCTTCCCATCAGCCGGCCGGTAAAAATTATTGATCTTTCAACAGGATTGGAGGTGCCGGCACAAATGATTCATAAACGTGCGGAGGGGGCTTATTGGGAAATGGAGGTCAGGGATATCCCCGCTCTTGGATGTAAAACACTTAAGATTGAGCTTTTAGATAGGCCAATTCTACTTACCACTGAGGATCCAAAAATTGAAGAGCTGGAGAATCAATTCTATCGCCTGAAAATTGATGAGACGACAGGATCTATCAAGAGCCTGTACGATAAAGAGTTGCAAAGGGAATTGATTGATCCGCAAAATCCCTGGAAAATTGGACAAGTCATTCACGAAACCATGCCATCAAGAAGGAAATATGAAACTAGCCATACTTCGGTTTCAAATGTGAAAATTGAGACAGGTTCCTCGGGCAGTGTGTGGAAAAGCATCAAAATCAAAGCGGATTTGGCAGGAATGGAAAAAGGTGCCGACAAATCTCAAAATGGTTTGGATATTGAAATTAGATTGTACTACAACGTAAAGAAGGTCGAACTGAAATTTACCGCTCACAAACAGATGATTACTGATCCTGAAGCTTTGTATGTCGCCTTTCCATTTGCCCTGCCGGATTCCAGAATTCTGTTTGAAACCATTGGCGGAACACTGGCACAAGGTGATCAACTGCCCGGTTCCTCTTCAGACTGGAATGTCGCACAGAATTTTGTCTCTGTTCGAGGTAAAACAGGCCAGATTGTTGTTGTCAGTGATGAAATTCCGCTCTGGCAGTTCAGCGATTTCAACATGGGTAAATTTGAGCCCAATCCCAAACCCGGCAAGACCTGGCTATATTCCTGGGTGATGAACAACTATTGGTTCACCAACTTCAGGTCTTACCAGGAAGGTGGATTCAGCTGGAGTTACCAGTTGACCTCCTCCAGGGATACCTCGAATACTTTTGCTACCAAATTTGGCTGGGGTGAAAGAAACAGCTTCCCGACCCGTACTTTTCCTGCTGCAGCGAAGAATGAACTGAAGGAAGTCATAGCAGAAAGCCTGAAAATCGATGGTTCGACCAATGTTTTGTTGGTCAACAGTCGTCCCGCGTTGAATGGAAAAGATGCTGTCATCCTGCATTTCAGGGAATTGGAGGGCAAAGATGGTGACATCAACCTTTCCAGTTTAGTCGCAGGAAGAGCCATAAAACTTATCTCCATTGTCAATGCGTTGGGTAAAAAAGTGGCAAGAAGCAGCGCTTCCCTTCATTTTGATCCGTATGAAGTGAAATTTGTTGAACTGGAATTTTGAAGGAAAATAAAAATTAGGTTACACAGAGTTACGCAGAGGAGCACGGAGGTACACAGAGAAGAATTTAAAAATAGCATAAAAATGAAGAGAAGTGAAATCAACCGCATTATAGCTGACGCTAAAAAGTTTATGTCAGGGAAATGCTTTCTTCTGCCGCCCTGGGCAGCCTGGTCCGTAGCTGATTGGAAAGAACATCTGACTGAAACTGACGAAATCCGCAATAACTTTCTGGGGTGGGATATTACAGATTTTGGATCCGGAAATTTTAAATCCAGGGGATTGTTTCTCTTTACGATTCGCAATGGGAAATTGGGCGCCGACTTGAAACCATATGCAGAGAAAATCATGATCGTGGAAGAAAATCAGGAGACTCCAATGCATTTTCACTGGTCAAAGATGGAAGACATTATCAACCGTGGCGGCGGTAATCTGGTCATCGAATTGTATAATTCCAAACCGGATGACAGCATGGATTCAACAACAGTTCACTTCAAAACGGATGGTATGTTGCGAACCGTGGAAGCCGGTGGAAAAGTCATTCTGAAACCAGGTGAAAGCATCACATTGGAGCAGGGCGTGTACCATCGTTTTTACGGAGAGGGCGGAAAAGGAAAAGTGTTGGTCGGAGAAGTCAGCGCTGTTAATGATGATGCATTAGATAATTGTTTTTTCGAGGAGATCGGCCGCTTTCCGGTGATAGAAGAGGATGAAGAACCGATTCACTTGTTGGTGGGAGATTATGAGAAATTCTTATAATTAGAAAAATGTGTTGATGTGCTGATTTGGTGATGTGTTAATGTGTTGATATGGTGATGTGTTAATGAAAAAACAGGACAATTGAAGCAGAAGAATATGAGACATGAATTATGAGATATAAGACATGAGTATAGAGTAGATATTGATGGTAACATTCTTGAAATAAATACATTATCTCATTGCTGTATCAACACATCAGCACATTATCACATCAACACATTAAAATGACTAACATTAAAGATTCATATATGATAACTGTTTCAGGTGCCGGGTGCTGCCTGGTAGATGTACTTTACAACAACATTAATTTTTCAGCGGAGACCATGCAGCCGTTTCTATCAAAAGTTCGCGGCGATGGGGGACTAATACCCGGGCAACTGGTCTTTCTGGAAGATTTTGTCAGGTTTGCGCAAATTCCGTTCGAAGAGATACTGAGGCGCATTACCAAAGGTCAGGCTCCTGATAAAATCAATATAGGAGGACCCTCCATCGTTCCATTGATCCATTTGGCGCAGCTGACAGTTGGGGAGGGATGTGCCGTAAGATTTTATGGCAGAGGTGGTTATGATGAAAATGGGATGTATCTGCAGGCTGCATTGAAAGAATCGCCTGTTATCTTGCAGGATTATCAGTTGGTTGCAGGTTATACTCCCTCCACGTTTGTTCTTTCTGATCCTAACTTTGATAACGGTCACGGAGAACGGATCTTTATCAATACCATCGGCGCTGCCAATGAGTTCCGGCCTGATTCTCTAAAAGATGATTTTTATAACTCAGATATTGTAGTTTTTGGCGGAACGGCGCTGGTGCCTTCCATCCATGACCGGCTCAGTGAGTTGTTGAAAAGGGTCAAGGATCATGGAGCTATCACGGTAGTGAATACTGTTTTTGATTTCAGAAATGAAAAATTAAACCCACATCTAAAATGGCCTTTGGGTGAAACTGCTGATAGCTACCAACACATTGATTTACTGGTTACCGATCATGAAGAGGCGCTTCGTTTAAGTGGAACAACGAATACTGAAGCAGCATGTAAATTCTTCATGCGGAGTGGATTATCCTCTTTTATCATCACCAATGGCTCCAAAGATCTTTATGCCTGGTCTAATGGGGATCTATTTGCAAAAATGGAATTAAGAACAATTCCGATTAGTCATCAGATATACAATGATTTAAAAATCAATAGGGTAGGGGATACAACCGGATGTGGCGACAATTTTGTGGGAGGAGTGCTCTATTCGATCGTTGAGCAATTGAAGCAACAGAATACGGATCTTGATCTGCTTGAGGCATTAGCGTGGGGCGTAGTATCAGGAGGTTTTACCTGCTTTTATGTTGGAGGTATGTACCATGAAACGACAAAAGGGGAAAAACTTGCCAAAATAAAACCTTATTATGTACAATACAAAAGGCAAATCGGATATTGATCCCGGTAAAATTGTCATTTTCGGAGCCGGTAAAATAGGCAGATCCTTTATTGGTCAGCTTTTTGGATGCGCAGGCTATCGGGTGGTTTTTGTTGATGTAGATTCTGTTTTGGTCGAAAGGCTCAACGAAAGGGGGAACTATCCGGTGATTATCAAAGGTGAATCTGAGCAGGTGATCATTGTTCCCAATGTAAGTGCAATTCTGGCTTCTGACAAGGAAAGGGTGACAGAGGCGGTTGCTTCGGCAGGTATTCTCTCAGTCAATGTGGGTAAAAATGCGCTGGGCAAGGTGATTCCATTAATAGCAGAAGGCTTAAAAATCAGATATGTACAACATCCGAACGCTCCGTTGGATATCATTTTGGCCGAGAACATGCGTGACGCAGCCCAATTTGTCAGGGAACAGCTCATGCTCAGTCTACCCGAAAATTATCCAATTGAAAAATTGGTTGGTTTGGTCGAAACCAGCATCGGAAAGATGGTTCCAATCATGCCACAAACCGAGTTAGAGAAGGATCCTCTGATGGTCTTTGCAGAACCTTACAACAGTCTGATACTAGATCAGAAAGGGTTTAGATCAAATATACCGGCAGTGAAGGGATTGTCACCCAAAGTAAATATCAAGGCATGGGTCGACCGCAAAGCCTTCATACACAACCTGGGTCATGCGACAGCGGCGTATTACGGCTATTTTCTTCATCCTGAGATGATTTACATGTATGAAATTTTGGATGATCCGGAAGTTCTCAGTTTTACCAGGGAGGTCATGCTACAATCGGCTGCTGTATTATTAAGTTGCTATCCGGAGGATTTTACGCTGAATGATTTGGTTGTTCATACAGATGACCTGATCGGGAGATTTCGCAACAAAACCTTGAAAGACACCGTTTACAGGGTAGGTCAGGACCTTACCAGGAAGTTGGGCGAGGGCGACCGTTTTATGGGCATCATTCGTCTTGCGATAGGGAAGAAGCTGTCTTACGATTTGATATTGAGGGCTCTGGCCTACGGTTTTTTCTTTCAGGCAACCAATGAAGAGGGGCAGATGACAGAATCGGATATTGTATTTCTGGAAAAATTGTCAATCGACTTTGAAAATACGCTAACAAATCTTTTGTTGCTTGATCCTGGTTCCGATGCACAACTCATCCTTGAATTGGCCGAATGCAATAAACAAATAAGAAATCATATTCTATAAAATGATGGTTAAGATTTGGATTACCTTTTTCATTCTTGTGGCAGTATTTCAGCTCAATGGAAGTACGTCCCATCTTGTTAAAACCCTTTATCCTACCGGGGATGTGGTCGTTGCCGATTATGATGTCACTGATCCTGAATTCGGGGCAGATCCTACCGGTTCCAAAGATGCGACAACTGCCATTCAGGTTGCAATTGACGCATGTTTTGAGCAAAAAGGAGGCACTGTCTGGATACCGGCCGGAACCTATAAAATCACGCGTACCCTGGAGGTCCGAAACTTTGTCACGCTTCGTGGCGACTGGAGAGATCCCGATAAAGGTTCAGGAGGTTATGGCACTGTTCTTTCAGCAGAACTTCCGTCCGGCGATGAGGGTCCCGTTCTGCTCAAAATAGGCTACAGTGCCGGGGTTATGGGCCTTACTACTTTTTATCCCAACCAGAATGCAGTGCATCCAATCCCTTACAATTACACTTTTTACATAGCAGGTTGGGAGATGTGTCCGGCCGTTATCAATTGTACCATACTCAATTCTTATCGAGGATTAGGGGTCAATGCCCTGAACAACAAAAATCCAATAGAAGTAGGCACCTTTAAAAATATCAAGGGAACCGCTTTGTTTCGTGGTATTGTTGCTGAAAATGCAAGTGATGTCTCTACCTGGGAAAATATCAATTTCAGTGGCAAATACTGGGCGAAGGCCGGAAAAAAATACAATGCACCAACCCTTTCGCAGCTCCGGGATTACACACAGCAGAACGGCATCGCTTATACTTTTGGCGATCTGGAGTGGGACCAGTTCTACAAAATTGGCTGTTCAGGGTACAATATCGGAATTCAATTTATTAAAGGATCCAGAATCTCTTTCTGTGGCGTTTTTTTTGGCGCACAAATAGATGATTGCAAAACCGCAATGGAGGCCAATCAGTTGGATCCACGGTGGGGTGCCGCATTTTTGCGAAGTACACTTCAGGGAAGCAGCTTTGCCGTCGACAACAAAAGCATAGGTTACCTGAAAGTGACAGATTGTAAAATTTCAGGTGAGATTTCCGGAAATGTATGGGTTAACAATCCCGGTTCAGTTAAAACTTACCAGGAAGTTGTTCTCCCTAAAGTATCACGTCTGATCCTATACAACTGTGCGGATGTTCCACATACGATTCCCGGATCGGCACTGCCAAAAGAAGATGCAACTTCAGCCATTCAGAAAAAGCTGAATAAGGCTGGTTCTGAAGGGGGAGGAGTTGTCTATCTCCCGGCAGGATGGTACAGGATAAGTAGCCATTTGACTGTACCTGCCAATGTAGAGCTTCGCGGTAGCTCTTCCATTCCCTCCCTGGACGGAAAACAGAGTTTCGGAACCGTACTGATGGGATACGAAGGCGCAAATACAGCTGATGCAGAAGGGGCGGTCGCATTGGTTACATTAAGCGGAAATCATTCAGGTATAAGCGGTTTGCGTTTTTTCTACCCGGAAAACAATCCTGCCAAAGGAATTAAGCCTTACCCGTTTGCTATCCGTGGAAACGGGGATCACCTGTACGTGGTCAACATAGGAATGATCGGCGTTTTCAATGGAATAGACCTGGCTTCCAATCAATGTAACAACCACATTATCCGCAAAGTGATTGGTACCATCTACCACAACGGGATCGTAATTGGTTCGGGAAATGGTCGTATCGAAGGCTGTCTGACCAACGGGGCCAAAGTTTGCAGGGTTGGATACAATATTCCTGACTGGGCCAGTGAGTCAAATGTGTTCAAAGAGATTGTTGACCCTGTTACCCGTCCGAATGAGCAACTTATCGTGATCAAGGGTTCTTCAGATGAGCAATTGCTCAATAATTTCGCCTATGGTTCACAAACGGGCGTTACCATTCATTCCGGTAAAGTGAATATCTTTAACTTTGGGACAGATAATCTGGCCAAAGAGGGAAATTCACTTCGGATTGGTGGTGGAGAGGTGAAAGCCATGAACATGATGCGTTACAACGGATCAACTGTTTCGGGAACCATAGCCGGTTTGTACAATGAGATGTACATTGGAGAGAATGAGGCCAGGAGAAGCAAGTAGGTGATGGCAGTTGGCTGTTGGCTTTTAGCGATTGGCTATTGGTACTTAGGAGTTATATGTAATTAATAGCTTCAATCAAAATATGTATTTGACTGTAAATAAATAATTTATAATTTAATATTTCATTTTATTATGATAACTCCGTAGGAGTTGCCTCTGAATAACCTCCGGTTTTAACCGGAGGAAAAGAAATGCACACATGACTATCAACTCTGAAGGAGTTACCCAACAATTTCAAGATAAAGCTTGTAATACTTTGTTATGGGAAACCCCGATAGGGTTTATGAAGTTTTTTATCCTGTTCAGCCCCAAGTTGCACTGGGGGTTATTCACGGAAAACTCCTGCGGAGTCGCTTGCTTGTGAAACATACGACAATGATTCGTAATTTTTAATTCGTAATTTTTAATATTCCCATGAACTCCAGAGAACGCATTCTTGCCGCCATTCAACACAAAACCCCCGATCGTGTCCCGGTTGACCTGGGAGCCACCCCCAGCAGTGGCATCTCGGTGGTTGCCTACCGCCGGTTGATACAACATCTTGGAATGGGGCACCTCCCAAACAAGGTTTACGATGTGATACAGGAAGTTACACAGCCTGAAATGCAACTGCTGGATCATTTTGGCGTTGATGTAATCGATATTGGACGGGCGTTCAATACAGCAGCGGATTATTGGCAACCTTTGGAGCTAATCGAAGGTACTCCGGCACTTTATCCAATATGGTTCAATCCTGTCAGACAGACCGATGGATCATGGTTAGCACCGGGGAAAAGCGGCGAATACATTGGCAAAATGCCCAAAGGGACCACCTTCTTCGACCAGATGATCTTTCCCTACATAGAAAGTTATCCACCTGATTATGCCGATTTGGGTACACAAATGTCACGGGTCATATGGGGCGGATTTGGATTTACGCCCTACGACTGGATCGATGAGCCCGATTTCTGGCAGATGCTTCGCGAAAAAACCATCGAATTGAGACTCAGTACGGACAAAGCCTTGCTATTGGGTGTTGGCTGTAATCTCTTCGAATGGGGCACTTTTCTTCGTCGCATCGACAATTTCCTGATGGACCTCTACCTGGAACCGGAGAATGTACACAAATTATTGGATGAATTGATGTTGCGGCACATAGAGTTCCTTGGAAAAGTGTGCGAAGCCGTTGGCGACGTGGTCGATATATTGAAATTCGGCGATGATTTGGGTACGAATACCGGACCTTTTTTCTCAAACGAAACCTACCGGGAGTTCTTTCTGCCCCGACACAAGCAACTGTGCGACTTTGTCAAAGCGAACTCCCGGGCCCATACCATGCTGCATTGTTGCGGCGGCATCTATGAACTGATACCCGATCTGATAGAAGCTGGATTCGAGATTCTGAATCCGGTCCAGATCAATGCCATCAACATGGAACCCAAGAAATTGAAACTTGAATTCGGCAAAGAGCTCACCTTCTGGGGTGGTGGAATCAACACGCAAAGCGTATTGAACAGGGCCACTCCGAGCGAAGTTAAAAAACATGTCACAGAAAATCTGAAAGTCTTCGCCCCAGGCGGGGGTTTTGTCTTCAATACAGTCCACAACATTTTGTCAGATGTGCCGCCTGAGAATATTGTGGCGATGTTTGAAGCAGTGAAGGAGTTTCGTGGTTGAAATTATAAGGAGGGGGTGACTGGGCGAAGGGGCGAGGGGTGAGATCGCAACTATCAATATTATAGCTATTTGTGTTCCTTCGTGCAACCCTTCGAGTCCTTCGTGGTGAAAAAAAATTACCACCAAGGTCACAAAGGAAAGCACAAAGGACTCAAAAAAATAAAAATATATATATTACTGAATATATGAAACTTAAAGCTGAAAAGGCAATCAATTACTTTAAATCCATTCACCATACCACACAGTGCAGCGAATTGCTGAAATGTGATCTGAGATCGGAAGAAGGGCATAACTTTGCAGTCGAAAATAAGCTATTCGAAAAGATCTGTCAAAAATGCATCTCTGATGCTATTGGGATCATAGAAGAATTGACAGTTCTGAACCACCAATAAACGTCACTTTATTTGTGGTTGTTATTATTTTTCACCACAATAGGCACATAGGACACAATAGAAACTAATGTGTCCTATGTGCCTATTGTGGTGAATTTTAAAATTGTATTATAAAGAATCGTTCTCGATTTTCATTTATCTTTGAAACCCATTGGATCACAGAAATGTCAAAACTGAATACTAAATGTACAAATTACTGTATACCACAACAATAACACTGGTTTTGCTTGCCATGACCTCTTGCGGGGCCCGTTCGGACAAAGCAAATGAGTTATCTAACAATAAATCAACCAATGGCTTACAAGTTGATAGCGGAGATAAAAATGATTATAAGGCTGTAACAGCCTTGCTGTTATCGCCTAAACATCCAAAACCCGGTGAACCTTTCAGTGTGCTCGCAGTTGGCGGTAAAAGTATCCTGAAATCAAAAATTAAAATTTCCTCCGATGCCACAGAATCCCTGAAAAGCAGGAGCGGGGAGGGATTACCCTTCTGGCGCATTGAGCAGTTCAAAGGATTACCTGAAGGTAAATACCGGATTACACTGCAGGATAGTAAAGAGGAGGCTCAGATTGATTTTGCAGTCAAAAGTCAACCGGTTCAATCCTCCGATCAGGGCGTCTGGAAAACTGAGAAGGGATGGGATGCCGCATCCGAAGAGCTCTATTCGGCGTGGGTCAACGCGCTCTATTACGATGCCGATGAACGCGCCTCCTGGAAAGCGCTGGATGAAGTGACCCAGAACAGCGACAGAAATTTCCTCTACAACCATCTCTCTCTGAATGAAGATAATGCAGTTGAAAAAAACAGGGTTCTGATGCAGCCTGATTGTGCCGATAATCCATTCTACCTCCGTGCATACTTTGCCTGGAAACTGGGGCTTCCCTTTGGCTACCACGAGTGCGACCGGGGGTATCTTGGTAAAGCACCAAGAACTGGCAGATGGGTCACCAATGAGACAAGCCTCTCCGGATCCGGTCCGACCCGGAAGTTCAATACTTTTGTGCGAATGGTGATGAATGGCGTTCATTCAGGTACTGCCCGCACCGCATTAAACGACGAAAGCTCTGATTATTACCCTGTTCCCCTTACTGCAAGCGCACTTAGGCCCGGAGTGGTTTTTGCCGATCCCTATGGTCACACGCTGATTCTTGTCCGCAGGATTTCTCAAACCTCCGATACGCCGGGTGTCCTTCTATCGGTCGACGCCCAGCCCGATGGTACGGTTGGCATCAAACGGTTCTGGAAAGGTAATTTTTTATTTAATACCAGCGAAGTGGTTGGAGAACCAGGTTTTAAGGCTTTCAGACCAATAGCACTGAAAGATGGTAAGCCCCGTCTTATGAGTAATAAGGAGATTTCTGCCAATCCGGGATTATTACCCTTCTCTATGCAGCAAAAGAGTAT
>JAVHPO010000012.1:0-1414 GCA_036170635.1 Prolixibacteraceae bacterium
CGGATCCGTGGCAACCGCGAACATGCTCGTATCATTTTGATTGGCATACTCTTCCAGCTTTCCAATGGTAGTGGCGCCGATACCCCTGACGGGATAGTTGATCACCCTTTTGAACGACTCATCGTCTTTTGGGTTGATCACCAGTCGGAAATAGGCCAGCAGGTCCTTGATCTCCTTTCTTTGGTAAAAGGAGAGACCCCCATAAATTTTATAAGGGATGTTCCGTTTTCGAAGCACCTCTTCGAACACCCTTGATTGCGCATTGGTGCGGTACAGAATCGCGAAGTCGGAATAGTTGTCGTGTTCCGACATCCGTTTCTGAAAAATTTCATTGACAACCAGAAAACCCTCTTCCTGGTCGTTCAGGGCATTGAGTACCTTGATTTTGGCGCCCGCATCATTTTCGCTGTAAACAGTCTTCTGAAGCTGGTTTTTGTTTTTGGAGATGATACTGTTGGCGGCGTTGACAATGGTCTGGGTGGAGCGGTAATTTTGTTCCAGTTTATATACCTTGAAATCGGGATAGTCGTTTTTGAAGTTGAGAATGTTTTCGATCCGGGCTCCCCGGAAGGAGTAGATGCTTTGGGCATCATCGCCTACTACACTTAGGTTGTGGTGCAATTCAGCCAGTTTTTTGACGATCAGGTATTGGGAGAAATTGGTATCCTGGTACTCATCCACCAAAATGTATCTGAAGAGATGCTGATATTTCTGCAAGGTCTCCGGAAACCGTTTGAAAAGTACATTGGTCATTAGCAGGAGATCGTCAAAGTCCATCGCCCCGGCATTTTTGCACCGCCGCACATACTCTTCATAGATCTCACCGGTGCGGGGTATACGGGCGGCCTGGTCGTTTTCGCGGGCCACTTCATTTTGCCTGTATCCGGAAGGAAGGACCAAATTGTTCTTGGCAGCCGAGATGCGGCCCATGATGATGGAGGGTTTGTAGGTATTCTCTTCCAGCGCCATGCTTTTAATAATGGTCCTCAGCAGGCTCTTGGCATCCTGGGTATCGTAAATGGTGAAAGTTGAAGGGAAATCGATAAGAGCGGCTTCCGCCCGAAGGATTCGGGAGAAGATGGAATGGAATGTTCCCATCCAAAGATATCTGGCTACCTGCGGACCTACGACACTGGCAATCCTTTCCTTCATCTCCCGGGCTGCCTTGTTGGTAAAAGTGAGCGCAAGAATGGAGGATGGAGGTACTTTGTTTTGGAGTAAATTGGCAATTCTGTATGTCAAGACCCTCGTTTTACCCGAACCTGCACCGGCGATGATCAGGGAAGGACCTTCGAAATTTTTGACTGCCTGTTGCTGGGCTTCATTCAGATTGTCGAGATAGTTAGCCAAAATTGAGCTGTTTTATGAATTGGTGGTGCCGCAAAGATAAGCCCCTTGGGGAATCTTTTGGTAG
>JAVHPO010000013.1:0-7207 GCA_036170635.1 Prolixibacteraceae bacterium
AGCAGGCGGATTACTTATTTAAAAGTGAAATACATTTATCAATTTCCCGCACCAACCTATTTATCTTAATTTTAGCTTCATGCGAATCTTCATTCGCACCAGCCAATGATTTAGCAAACTTCAAATCCTCTAATTTCTTGGTCACATCCTGATTGGAAATGGTCAACAAATTGATCTGCTCATCCAGCCGCTTATTCTCTTCTTTGAGTAATTGATGCTCGGCTTTCATCTTTTGATGCAGGCCAATCATCTGGTCGAGTTTTTCTTTAAATTCTCGTAATAAAAGAGTTTCGCGCTCTGTCATGTTCAAGGATTACTGTCACAAAGTTAACATTAAATTCAATATTCCAAAATATTAACCCCTCCAATATCGCCGTTTGAGGCAAAGTTTGCTACTTTAGCCACATAGATCTCAGTATAAAACATGTATCGATTTTCAGTAGCAATATTGCTCTTATTATTAATACTTAATGGAGCAGGTGGACAGATAAAAAGAGTGTCAGGGTACCAAACCCCTCTAAAAATTCCTATTTCATTCTCAGGTGGTTTTGGGGAGTTGAGAAAAAATCACTTTCATACCGGATTGGATTTTCGTACAGCAGGTCAAACAGGATTACCCGTTTTCGCAGTCAAGGAGGGATCTATTGCAAGGGTATCCGTCTCACCATCAGGGTATGGCCATGCCCTCTATTTACTGCATTCCGATGGACATACAACGGTTTATGGACATCTCTCCCGTTTCGATCCAAAAATAGAATCCTATGTGATTGAGGAGCAGTACCGCTTGCGGCAATTTGCGGTTGATCTCACTATTCCGGAAGGCTTATTATCCTACAAGAAAGGAGAAATCATTGCCTATTCCGGTAATAGCGGCAGTTCCGGTGGACCTCATCTTCATTTTGAAATCAGGGATACCCGATCAGAAAAGCCACAAAATCCACTCTTTTATCTTTCTTCCATTGCTGACAAGAGTGTCCCCAGGATAACTTCACTCTACCTGTATCCACTCGACGCCAAAAGTTCTGTAAACAAAAGCGGCAAAAAACAGCGGATCGAGATTTTATCAAATGGAACAACCAGTAGCCTGAAATTAAAACAGCCAATCGAAGTATTCGGAGAGATTGGATTGGGGTTTCAAGCCGATGATGATTTCAATGGAACAGGACTGAAATGTGGAATCTATTCGGCAGAATTGTTTCTGGACCAGGAAGCTGCCTTTTCATTCAAATTGGATCATCTGGCTTTTGACCAGGGACGATATGTCAATAGCCATATCGATTATGAGGAACTCATCAAAAACAAAAGGTGGGTTCACCGGTTGTATTTGCAGCCTGGCAACAAAATGGATATCTACAAGACCGATTTAAACAGGGGGATCCTGAAGATCATGGATGGTAATATCCATACTGTTAAAATAGTCGTTGCCGATGCATTTGGTAATTCAAATATCCTCTCATTCAAGTTGTTATCTAAAAAATTTCAACTTTCTGAACCAAAAAAGAATGTAACAAATCTATTCTCATATGATCGGCCGAATCAATTCACAAATGATGAAGTGAAGGTTCAGTTACCTGATGGCGCCCTTTATGATAACCTTCCATTTGAATATCATTCCGAACCAAAAACAGAAAGGTACTGCTCCAAAATTCATGGTATTCATTACCCCTTTGTTCCTGTACATAAACCGTATGCATTGTCAATTAAGACAAATGGAATCCCAGCAAACCAGCAAAATAAAGCCCTTGTGGTTCTTGTTGAACCCAAAGGCGGTCTGTCAACTGTTGGTGGTACATATGAAAACGGTTGGGTGACAGCCACTCCCAGGTATTTTGGCAATTTTACAGTCGTTTTAGACACCATTCCTCCAAAGATTCAGGCACTTAGCATCAAGGATAACAAGACTTTGCTCAATCAGAAAAAAATTGAATTTAAAATCACTGACAACCTGTCAGGAATATCATCTTACGAAGGTGAAATTGACGGGAATTGGGCGCTTTTTGAGTATGATGCAAAAACTGCTGCGTTGGTCTATAATATTGACAGGAAAAGGATTGTTATGGGCAAGTTGCACAAACTGCAACTTACGGTAAAAGACGAAAGAAACAACATAGCTGTATATAGGGCGGGTTTTTATCTATAAAACTTGTAGAGTTATGATAAAACTCATTAAAAAAAAGCCTTTTAAGAGAACTACTGCCCTATTTGAATGAACATATTCTTTATTTTTGTCGGAATTGAATTTTATTTAAGTAAAGATAGGACTGTTTTAGACCATTTTTAACAGAATGATCCGTCTGCAATCGGGTGGGAGGTTTCTAAGGCATTTTTACAATCAATAATTTAATAATATGAGAAGATTCGGAATATTTATTGCATTAATTTTCAGCATTATACAAATAAATCAGGTAAATGGTTGTACCAATTTTTTGATTACCAAGGGGGCAACCGTCAATGGAACGCCAATGATTACCTATGCGGCCGACTCACATACGCTTTATGGGGAACTCTATTTCTGGCCTGCTGCCAATTACAAAGCCGGAACCATGGTTGATGTGAATGAATGGGATACAGGTAAGTTTTTGGGGGAAATACCCCAGGTCGCCCATACCTATCAGGTTGTTGGAAATATGAATGAGCACCAGCTAGCCATTGGCGAAACGACTTATGGCGGCAGAAAAGAGCTTGCTTCGCAGGCTGGTGCCATAGTTGATTATGGAAGTCTGATTTATATGACTTTGCAGCGTGCAAAGAGTGCCCGGGAAGCCATTAAAGTCATGACTGATATGGTCAAAGATTATGGGTATGCCTCCAGTGGGGAATCATTTTCTATCGCCGATAAAGAAGAAGTTTGGATTCTTGAGATGATCGGAAAGGGGGATGGTCAGAAAGGGGCTGTTTGGGTTGCATTAAAAATACCGGACGGATACATTTCGGGGCATGCCAATCAGGCCAGGATTACACAATTCCCTAAGGACAACGCCCAAGAGTGCCTTTACGCCCCGGATGTAATCACTTTTGCCAGGGAAAAGGGGTGGTTCAAAGGTACTGACAGTGAGTTTAGTTTTTCCGATACATACGCGCCTGTTGAATTTGGTGGTGCGCGTGCTTGCGATGCCCGTGTTTGGGCCGGTTTCAATAAGGTAAACAAATCCATGGGGCAGTATGAAAAATATGTGATGGGACAAATTACCTACGATAAAAATGGGTATGCGACCAATCGGATTCCTCTATGGATCAAACCGGACGCTCTCCTCTCTGTTGAAAATGTAATGGGCATGATGCGCGATCATTTTGAAGGAACTGTATTGGATATGACCAAAGATCCGGGAGCCGGACCTAATATTCTTCCCTACCGTTGGCGACCAATGGGATTCAAAGTTGATTCCGTTTCTTATTGCCATGAACGGGCTATTTCAACGCAGCAAACCGGATTTTCATTTGTTGCGCAAAGTCGGCCGGACCTGCCTGATCCAATTGGAGGTATACTTTGGTTTGGCGTGGACGATACCTATTCCACTTGCTACATGCCGGTTTACTGTGGTATCACCGAAGTGCCAAACTCACTGAAAGTTGGCAATGGTGACTTCCTGACCTGGTCGGATACTTCGGCTTTCTGGATTTTCAACACGGTTTCGAACTTTTGCTATCTCCGTTATGACGACATGATCAAAGATGTCCAGAAAGTACAATCCCGCAAGGAAAAAGAGTTTATCAACGGAATTGGCGCCATTGATCAAAAGGCCCAGACGTTATGGAACAAAGGGGACAAAGCTGGTGCGATCAAGAGTTTGACTGCCTACTCGGTTAACCAGGTTGAGACTACCGTGAAAGAATGGAAAGAGTTGAGCCACTATTTGATGATTAAGTACAAGGATGGTAATGTCATGAAGGAAAAAGACGGGCATTTTGAGCGAAATGAATATGGAAAACAACCTGCTCAACCATTGCATCCCTCTTACCCTGATTGGTGGTATCGTCTGATTATCGAGAAAAACAAGGACCACTTTAAAACAGTCGAGTAATGAATGGAAAACATTCAGGATTTAGTGCAATTTTACCTTTTGATTCTATTTTAACAAAGGGTAAAATTGCGCTTTTTTTATTTATCCTGCTCATAACCGTTCCGGGACTCTTTGCAAAGGAGAAACAGTTCAATTATTTAAAGAATGGCGTATCGTTTTCCATACCAGAAGATTGGAAAACTATTTCAGATGAAACCCTTCCAAACAAAGGGTATTATTATTCTGCCGAGAGTACCAAGAAAAATTCCACAGGACTATTCAACCTGGTTACCATCAACAATGTAGAGAATCCGGTAAAATCAATTCTGGTACAAGAGAAAAACATGAAAGAGGAGGCCATTTATCAGGAGTCCGGTATTGAATTCACTGCGATTGAAAGCTGCAATTTTGGTAGTATGGATGCAAAAAAAGCGGACTATGAATCTGTGGTAAAAGGAACGAAGGTTTCCGGGACAATTTACTGTTTCAATTGCTCAGAGAAGACCTATCTGATTTTCTTTCAGACCGGATTGAAAGACCAGAAGAGCAATGCCAAAGTATTTAGAATGATAGAACTGACATTTGCCTGCAGATAAAAAAAAGCCCTCGAAGATTTCGAAGGCTTTGTTTTTATAACTATCCGGAAGATTAATATTTGAATACTTTCCCACCGCAAATTACTTCCTGAAGCTTTTCATCAAAAGTGGCACGCAATCCGGTGCGATAAGCTGCATTTGCCATGATGACCGCAATAGCATGACTGTAACCGGCTTCGATAGGTGCATGGGTTTTTTCGCGGGACCTTACGCACTGCATCCAGTTGAGCATGTGTGCGGAGGTTGAAGGATCTTTGCTGGTATCGGCGCCTGTTGCCATGGCAACTTGCGGTAATTCAAAGCTTTCGAGCAGATTGGCCTTCATTCCCATTTCTTTGGCCTCTCTTTCACGCAATCCGCCTTCCGCGGTTACTTTGTTGGTATCCAGATTCAACATACCGCCATTAGAGTAATACAACTCTTTTGTGCCACCGGCGCTGTTACTGAACCGTGAAGTATAGACCACCTGAAAACCCTTTTTGTCATCACCGTAATCAAAAACTGAAGTCAAGGTGTCGGCATTGCTCCGGCCATCTTTCCACTGATAAATTCCTCCATTGGTTGCAACACTGCGTGGATGGGCCAGGCCTGTGAACCAGTGAACTGTATCTATCTGGTGACACATCCATTGTCCGGCTATCCCGGAGGAATACGGCCAGAAGAGACGAAACTCCAGATATTTTCTTGGATCCCAGGCAGCTTCCGGGCGGTTTAACTGGAACCGTTTCCAGTCGGTATCGGCTTCTTTGAGTTGTTTGACAGTTTCAGGCCTTCTCCAACGGCCGGGTTGGTTTACATTCCAACTCATTTCGACCATCACGATATCCCCAAATTTTCCTGATCTTAAATACTCATTTGCCGCAATATAATTGGCGGTACTTCTTCTTTGCGATCCTATCTGAACAACTGTATTGTTTTTATGACAAGCGTTCAGTCCAGCCTTGGCATCTTCCATGGTTTCTGCGAAAGGTTTCTCGCAGTATGCATCTTTCTTATGATTTGCTGCCTCAGCAAGGTGGGAAGCATGCGCAAAATCCGGGGAACTGATGATTACCGCATCAACATCCTTGCGTTGATACAACTCATCGTTGTTGCGGCATACTTCAACATCCCATCCGCCTTTCGCTTTCATGAAAGCTTTACCGTCTTCCCTCCTTTTGTTCCAAAGATCCGAAAGGGCAACAAATTGAAAATTTTGGGCTTTCGCATGATCGTTGAAACTTGGAAACAAGGCACTGTTAAAACGATCAGAAAACCCGATCACGGCTACATTTACCCTGTCGTTGGCACCAATGATGCGGCCATAGCTTTTAGAGCTCATGGCAAGGCCTCCGATTGTCAATGCGGTAGCACCTACAGCCGATTTTTGAATAAACTCTCTTCTGTCAGACATATTTTTTTAAGTTTTTAAATGAATATATGTTAGTCTTAATTATTCCGTGTACGATAACGAACAAAGATAAAAATTATCCTTTTGTTTGAAATATGTTTTATAACACAAAAATCAAAGTAGATCAAATTACAAAGGACTGTAAATAAAAACAGTAACTAAATATTGTGATGATTTCAAAAAATCAAGCTGGAATTAGAACTTTTTAGATTATATTTAAGTTTCATAATTTTCATTTAAAACAGGGACTTATCATGATCAATTTTGAGACGTTTTTTAAGGTTTCTTATGGACTCTATATGGTATCTTCGAAGTTTCAGGATACCAAAGCCGGCTATGTTGCCAATACTGTTTTTCAGGTAACTGCTAATCCTCCAAAGTTTGGAATTAGTTGTAACAAAGATAATTTCACCTCCGAAATCATGAAAAAAAGTGGCGCTTTCGCCTTCTCAGTCTTGGGTGAGCAGGCGTCAACCGGTTTGATTGGGGATTTTGGATACAGAAGCGGCAAAGAGATCGATAAATTCAGGGGAGTAAACTATTTTATTGGTGAAACAGGGTCACCTATAATTACAGATTCTTGTGTGGCATGGTTCGACTGCAAAATAACGGATACCTTCGATGTTGGAACTCACCTACTTTTCATAGGAGAAGCAATTGCCTCTGATTTAATTAATCTGGATATCAAACCATTGACCTACAATTATTACCGGGAGGTTATGAAAGGATTTTCTCCAAAGAATGCTCCTACCTATGTTGAAAAGTCGCAAATCAAAGGTGAAATTCTGCAAAAGGTATTTGAAAATGAGTTGTGGCAATGTCAGCTTTGTCATTATACCTACGAATCTGAGAAAGGCGATCCCATTTCGGGCATAGAACCAGGCACCAAATTTGAAGATTTGCCTGATGATTGGACTTGTCCCATCTGCGGGGCCGACAAATCGATGTTTGAACGTGATTAAAAATCAGTGAGATTAACAAAATAAAACATAAATTTGGTCTTCTCTAACGATGATTTTAGCTACACCAACTGACTAAAGGATGACAAACTCCACGCAACTTTCTTCCGAGAATGAAAGAATTCTCTCTATTGACTTTTTCAGGGGAATAACCATGTTCCTGCTTATTGGCGAATTTTCTGAACTTTTTGGCAATCTGACCAATCCCTATTTTGATGGGACAATTGTCTCATTCATAGGGAACCAATTGAGTCATCATCC
>JAVHPO010000014.1:0-2906 GCA_036170635.1 Prolixibacteraceae bacterium
TACAACGCAGGTACCCACGAATTTATGCTTAGCTATGATTTTCCCGTCAAACGGAAACGGTTTTGCAGATTCACACCAAGATATTTTTAATCGGGGAGTTGATGAGCAAATATGAAAAGATCAATATCCATAAGTCATATAGCTACGGCAATAATATTATTGTTGGTTTTTGCCTATAACTGCAAAAAAAGCCAGATAAGTGAGGTGCCTGTACTTGTGTCATTGGCTGCAAAAAGCTCATCAGCCACAACTGTGGATACCGGAGGTAACATCACCTCAGAAGGTAGTTCGTCTATTATTTCCCGGGGTGTTTGCTGGAGTGTGAAGCAAAATCCGACAATTAAATACAAAGACAGTACAACTGTTGATGGGACAGGAGTCGGGATTTTTAACAGCGCAATTCTGGGATTGAAACCTGGATTTACCTATTATATCAAAGCTTATGCCACGAATGGTGCTGGTACAGGTTATGGGAACCAGGTAACAGTTGTAATCTTGGCAACAATTCCTGTTGTTTCTACCAAGGCAGTTTCTGCTACCAGTGAAACAGACATTAGCTCAGGTGGTATCGTTTCGAGCGATGGTGGTGCTGCGGTTTACGCAAGGGGAGTATGTTGGAGTACTACCAAAAACCCTACCATTGGGGATTCTTTCACTTCAGATGGGTCGGGGGAAGGAAATTTTGCAAGCGTCATCTCGAACCTGACTCCGGATGCTGTTTATTACCTTCGTGCTTATGCGAGCAATATGGTTGGTACCGCTTATGGCGCCGAACGTACATTTTCAACGGGAAAGTTACTGGTGAAAGACAGAGAGGGAAATTTTTATCACTTTGCTGCCATTGGATCACAAGTTTGGATGACTGAAAATTTAAGATCCACTAGATTTAGAGATAGCACAGCTATTGCATTGGTTGACAATAGCACAACATGGAGCTACCTGATTAACCCAGGATACTGCTGGTTCAACGACGATGAGGTTACAAACAAGAATAAATATGGCGCGTTGTACAACTGGTATGCAGCAAGTTCGGGTAAGTTGTGTCCTGCGGGATGGCATGTGCCTTCAGATGCAGAATGGACAACTTTATCAACCTTCCTTGGTGGCGAGTCGGTTGCAGGTGGTCAATTGAAGGAGTTGGGAGTGCTTAACTGGAAGGTTCCAAATGTACTGGCAACCAATTTGTCCGGTTTCACAGCATTACCCGGCGGTTATCGTACCAACTCTGGTATATACAGTAATATTGGGAATTATGGTAACTGGTGGAGTACAACTCCTGCATTAACCAATGTTGCCTATTATAGGTACTTGTATTATGGAAATGGAACCATAACCAAAAGTTTTGTTAACCTCAAATATGGCCTTTCCGTTAGATGTCTTAAAAATTGAAGGGAACAATATGGTCTATAATTTGTTTCTCACATGTGGCTAAATTCGCACAATAAGTTAAAAGTTATCTTTATTTTTAAATCTATCTTAAAAAGGCGTTTATGAAAAAGAACTTTATCCTGGTGCTTTTTGCACTTTTACTCAGCTCCGGCTCTGTTTTCTCCCAAAATGATGATTCAAAATCAAAAACACATTTTTGGTTCGGTCCCAAAGTAGGTCTGGATTTGGTCACCCCAACCATTGACCAAAATTCCATTAAGACCCAATTTGATTCCAATTCGCAGTTCGGTATCTTCTTCCAGTTTGGCAGGGTATTGTACCTGCAACCCGAGTTTTATTACGCAACTCACAAGGAAACCTATTCCATTTCTTCTGCTGCAGCAATAGAAACAAAGGTTAATACATTGAAGGTGCCGGTGATGGTAGGGTTAAGACTTCTGAACCTGGGTATTATCAGTGCACATGTGATGGCTGGACCTCAGGGGTCATTTTTCCTTGATGAGTCCAACCCATTACCTTCCCATGCCAGGCAGAAAAGCAATTTCGATTTGCAATTTGGCGGTGGAGTTGATGTGTTAGGTTTTGTAACACTTGATGTTCGCTATTCTGCTAACCTCAATAACTCGATGGATGCAAATATGCAGCAATTAAACTGGAAGAATGCGGTCAATGTTACGCTGGGTGTAAAATTCAGATGATCAAAACGGCAGCTTCGTCAGATCAACATTTCCTCCGGACAAAATAATTCCGATGCGCCTTCCATGGAAATTGATTTTATTTTCCATAATCACAGCCAACGGAACTGCGCTGGAAGGCTCAATGATGATCTTCATCCTTTCCCATATCATCCGCATGGCAGCAACGATTGACTCTTCGGAGGCAGTAAGGATTTCGTCAACATGCTTCTGCACGATGGCAAAATTCAGCTCCCCAAGGGAGGTCAAAAGTCCATCGGCAATCGTTTTGGGATTGATTGAAGGATGAATGAATCCGTCCCTGAAGGATCGAAAAGCATCGTCCGCGTTTTTTGGTTCGGCAGCTATAACTTTGCAGGAGGGAAGAATGGTCTTGGTTGAAATGGCGGTACCCGATAAAAGTCCGCCTCCGCCTACGGGACACATCACAATTTCGAGTAGGTTCACCTCCTCCAACAACTCCAGTGCAGCAGTACCCTGACCGCAAATGACCTTGAAATTGTTGTAGGGATGGACAATGGTCAAGCCAATCTCGTCGGCCAGCCTTTTTAAGGTCTCCTCTCTTGCTTGAAGGGTAGGTTCGCAATAAGTAATGATGCCCCCATAGCCCGCTACCGCGATCTTCTTGACCTCAGGTGCGTTTGATGGCATGACGATGTTAGCTTTTATGCCCCTGATTTTTGCAGCCAGGGCTAAGGCTGCGGCATGATTCCCCGAGGAGTGGGTTCCTACACCTAAGGCCGCCTCAGCCTCACTAAGGGAGAAAACCGCATTCGTTGCACCCCGAAATTTGAAAGCGCCCACTTTTTGGAAATTCTCGCA
>JAVHPO010000014.1:3006-7198 GCA_036170635.1 Prolixibacteraceae bacterium
CTAAAGTGACTAAAGTACTTAACTTCTGATCGTGATTTTCCGAATTTTAATAAAATAGACTGAAAAAAATGTTAAAAATCCGAAAGACTCCTAATTGTTTATCTGGCTCCACCGGTCCCTGAGCGAAGCCGAAGGGTCACATTTCCCAATTTTTTTAGCCGTTCCATCGCTTTCAGCACATTTGCCCTTTCAGCGAAGGCAGAGAAGCGGAAGTATCCTTCTCCGGAAGGTCCAAAGCCCGATCCAGGTGTCCCAACCACATTTGCCTCGTTGAGCAAAAGGTCGAAAAACTCCCAGGAGGTAAGTCCGTTTTTTGTTTTCACCCAAACATAGGGCGCATTGATTCCGCCAAAGACAGTATAGCCCTGCGACTTCAGGCTTTCAATCATGATACGGGCATTTTCGAGGTAATAATCGATCACGGCCTTGACCTCTTTCGCCCCCTCTGTCGAATAGATTGCGGCTGCCGCTTTTTGGACCGGATATGAAACACCGTTGAATTTGGTGGTATGCCTCCGCATCCACAAGGGTTTTACCTGATGTGGCTGACCCGCCTCATCGTAGGCCATCAACTCATCCGGAATAACTGTAAAGGCACAACGCGTTCCGGTAAAACCGGCCGTTTTGGAGAAACTTCTGAATTCAATGGCTACAGATTTGGCTCCTTCAATCTCATAAATAGAATGTGGAATCGTTGGGTCTGTTATAAATGCTTCATAGGCAGCATCATATAAAATAATGCATTTGTTCTTAATGGCATAATCGACCCATTTCTTCAGTACCTCTTTGGAGGCGACTGTCCCGGTAGGATTGTTGGGAAAACAGAGGAAGATGAGATCAGGTCGTTCTGATGGGAGTTCCGGAAGAAATCCATTTCCTTCGTTGCATGGCATGTAGACAATACCGTCAAAATAGCCGTTCGACTGACAGAATCCAGTCTTACCGGACATCACGGTAGTGTCTGCATAAACCGGATAAACCGGATCGCAAATCGCTATTTTGTTCTCACTGCCAAAAATCTCCTGAATATTTCCGGTATCACACTTCGATCCGTCTGAGACAAATATTTCATCTGCAGAGATTTCAACGCCTCTGGCATGATAATCGTGTTTGGCGATTGCTTCGCGAAGGAAATCATAACCCTGTTCCGGTCCGTAGCCTTTGAAGGTGGCGGCTGAGGCCATCTCCTCAACTCCTTCATGAAAAGCTTTGATAACTGTTGGTGTGAGGGGTTGGGTAACATCCCCGATGCCCATTCTGATGATCTCTTTATCTGGATTTGCCTTGGCAAATTCACGGACGCGACGTCCTATTTCAGGGAACAGATAACCTGCTTTCAGTTTCAGGTAATTTTCGTTGATTCTTGCCATATTTAAAACAATTCTGCTTTGCAAAGATACGAAATAAATTTTTGGGTACTTTTACGGCAAACCCCACAATCAGCCTGTTATGGAGATGAATTTTTTTGTTAAAACGCATGGACTTGGAAACGAATACATTGTATTTGATCAGGAAGCGATAGATTTTGAACTTTCCAGAGAGCGAATCATCCAATTGTGTAACATCCATGTTGGCATCGGTTCTGATGGAATTCTACTGAAAGTACCTACCGGGAAAGCCGATTTTGGACTTCGTATCCTCAATCCGGACGGTTCCGAAGCCGAAAAGAGCGGAAACGGACTACGGATTTTTGCCAAATACCTCTTCGACTACGGATTTACAGGAAACCATCATTTTACCATCGATACCCTGGGGGGAGTCGTAACTGCGCATATCCTTGAATTGGTCGGCGGGAAAGCCTTTATGATTAGGGTAGACATTGGGAAAGCCAATTTCAGGTCCGCCGAAATACCGGTCACTTTTTCAAAGGAAGAGTGTTTCAATGAACCTGTCTCAATTGCCGGGAACGAATACCGTTTCCATTGCGTTTCTGTCGGTAATCCTCATTGTGTTGTTCTGAGGGAAAAGCTCGATGAGGAAGAAATCAAACGGGTAGGAACGCTGATCGAAAACCATCCCATGTTCCCCAACCGAATCAATGTACAATTCGTCAAAGTTATTTCCAAAAATGAGGTGGCGGCATTGATCTGGGAACGGGGTGCAGGCTTTACACAGGCATCTGGCAGTTCTTCCAGCGCGATTGCTGCCGTAATGGTGAAGAAGGGGCTCACTGATCGGAACATTTCCGTACGCATGCCTGGAGGTGTCCTGAAACTTGAGGTGGATGAAGAATGGAACATCCGCCTGACAGGTGAGGTTCGTGAAATTGCCTCCGGGATACTCAGCCGGGAACTGTTCAGGTAGCAGAGAGCATAGGGCAGGGTGCATGGGGAATGGAAACAGCAAGAGCGCAACGAGAAACGGGAAGAACGAGTGGGTGACTTGGCGAGGGGGCGAGTGGCTCAGATCCTGTGGAAAGGGGAACATTGGTAGCACTGAAACTGAGAAGTGCTTTTACTTTTCAATTTGTGAAATTTGAGCCATTTGTGGTGGGGAAGGGTTTATTTCGTTTGAAATGCCTTCCAATTCTGTTCATTCTAAAATTCTGAAAATTCTGCTTCAGACAATTTGTGCAATCTGTGGTTGGGAGGGTTAATTTGTGTTCATTCGTTTTAATTCGTGTAATTGTTTCTTAAATTTGCGGATCCAATTTTTTTACAATGAGCGAGAAGAGATTACCATTTTCAAAAGAAGAAGTTACAGCAATTGCAGAGAAGTTTCCTACACCCTTTCATATTTACGATGAAAAAGGGATGCGTGAATATGCCCGAAAATTTGTTCAGGCATTCTCCTGGAATCCCGGCTTCAAAGAGTTTTATGCCATCAAATCGGCTCCGAACCCATTTTTAATGAAGATTTTACGCCAGGAAGGATTTGGCATCGACTGCAGTTCGATGGCAGAACTGGTTCTTGCCGAGCGGGTTGGGATGCGCGGGGAAGAGATCATGTTTACTTCGAACGATACGCCGGCCTACGAATACAAGAAGGCCATTGAACTTGGTGCAATTGTTAATCTCGATGATTTTGGTCATATCAAATACCTCGAAGAGCAGGTTGGTTTGCCTGAGTTGGTCTGTTTCAGATACAATCCGGGAGCTCTCAAGGAGGGAAACGCAATCATTGGACATCCTGAAGAGGCAAAATATGGCTTTACCCGTGAGCAACTTTTTGAAGGATATAAAATTTTGCGTGACAAGGGTATCAAGCGATTTGGCATTCATACCATGGTTGCCTCCAATGAACTGAATCCTGACTATTTTGTCGAAACTGCCACCATCCTGTTTGAATTAGTCGTCGAATTGTACCAGACTTTGGGTATTCGTTTCGAGTTTGCCAATCTGGGCGGCGGAATCGGTATCCCTTACAAGCCGGACCAGGTAGCTGTTGATCTCGATAGAATGAGCAGTGGTATCAAAAAAGGATATGAGCAGTACATTGTTGCCAGTGGCCTTGATCCGCTGAAAATATATTTTGAATCGGGTAGGGCCATTACCGGACCTTTTGGATTCCTGGTTTCCAGGGTACTACACATCAAAAATACCTACAAGAAATATGCGGGATTGGACGCCTCTATGGCTAATCTGATGAGACCCGCACTTTATGGCTCCTATCACCACATAACTGTACTTTCAAACGAAGAGAATCCCTCTAAATTCATGTACGACGTAACAGGCTCGCTTTGCGAAAACAACGATAAATTTGCCATCAACAGGGTTTTACCTAAAATGATGCCAGGGGATTTGGTGGTCATCCACGATACCGGAGCGCACGGTCACGCCATGGGTTTCAACTACAATGGTAAATTGCGCTCGGCTGAGTTGCTGCGGCGAACAAACGGAGAGGTGGTCGAAATCAGACGAGCTGAGACTTTGGACGACTATTTCGCTACCATAAATTTTGGCCAATTGCCCGAATTTACCGTCTAAAGGCCAAAAGCCAATAGCTAACAGCCAATAGTTTTTATATTTACCTCCAACCAATTATTCTACCTTGAAAGTCTGCGGATTTAGTTTTGTAAAAAATGGAGTAAAGTTTGACTATCCGGTCGTGGAAGCCATTACCTCTATCCTGCCGCTTTGCGATCATTTTGTAGTGGCAGTGGGTGACTGTGATGACGGGACCAATGAACTGATCCAATCTATCGGATCCGAAAAAATTCAGATCATCAACACGGTTTGGGATCCAGCACTCA
>JAVHPO010000015.1:0-1406 GCA_036170635.1 Prolixibacteraceae bacterium
TCTTTTTGTTTTTTAATCAAAACAATTTTATAAAAATTTTAGATTAAATATGTGTATTGATTTTTTCTTTTATTGGATTCAAAACGCTGGAAGTTCCCCTTAATGGCAGGAAAGTAATCAATGTTGTGTTGAGCGAGAATATTGCTTCGGTTGATGAAGTTGTCGTGACCGCATTGGGCATTTCCAGGAAGGAAAAGTCCCTTGGATTTGCTGTAGCCAAAGTTAGTGGAGAGGAGTTGTCAAGGGTCGTGCAGGAAAATGCGATAAATGCCCTCTCAGGTAAAGTTGCAGGTGTCCAAATTAATTCAACTGGCGGAACAGGTTCATCCGTGAGTATGGTGATCAGGGGTGCAACCTCGTTGAGTAATGATAACCAGCCATTGTTTGTGGTTGACGGAGTTCCAATTTCGAATACGCTGAATAACATTTCCGGTTTTGGTAGCGACAACCGCGTCGACTATGGGAATGCCATTTCTGACATTAATTCAAATGATATTGAAAATGTATCAGTATTAAAAGGTGCCAGTGCAGCGGCACTGTATGGTTCGCGCGCCGGTAATGGGGTCGTATTAATTACCACCAAATCGGGTAAGAAAAACAAGGGGGTTAAAATTGATATCACCTCCAACACGGTTTTCGACAAGCCCTATAAATTCTGGGATATCTCCAAGGGATTTGCAAACGGCGCCTTGCCTTATACTCCAGATGATTTACCTCCTGGTACGACAATGGTTGTAGATCCTTCTATTACGGGTGGTAGCGGTATTCCTTTAGACAGGGGGTATTTTGCGGTACAGTGGAATAGTCCCAAAGATGCCAATGGTGTCCAGGTTCCAACGGAATTGGTTTCACACCCCAACAATGTTAAAAATTTCGTTCAAACCGGGATTACGACATCAAATGAGGTTGCGGTTTCAAACAGCACAGAAGCTTTCAACTATCGAATTGGCTTATCTAATATGACCAACAAAGGGATTATTCCAAATTCCGATATGTTCAGGAACAACCTAACAACTTCTGCCTCCCTGAAGGTTCGAAATAACTTTACGATCAGTTCAAATATCAATATCAATAAATCCTGGTCAAATAACCGCCCCTCCGGGAACACCGGAACTAATCCGATGCAATGGGCATTCGCGATGCCTCAAAATACGGATATCCGGGTTTTTAGGGATTACTGGGCGCCCGGCAAAGAGGGCATTCAACAAAATGTTCCTTATTATACCTATAACAACCCATATTTTCTGGCCTATGAAGTCAACAACAGTTATGACAGGGACCGGATTTACGGTAATTTAAAGGCTGACTGGAAGATCACTGAGGAGCTAAGCGTTTTTGCACGCTATTCGTTAGACCAGTTTAACGAAACCCGTGAATCAAAAATCGGACCCGGCTATACCCGTGAA
>JAVHPO010000016.1:0-7165 GCA_036170635.1 Prolixibacteraceae bacterium
ATTGCTGTTGACTCCTTGCACAAAATGCATGTCAATCTTGACGTAATCGGGACGATTTTTCAGCGCGGGATCAAGATTTAATAGAATTAACAGATTTAAAATTTTAGAATTATGAGCAGTTTTGACAACGTTGCCCGTGAATGGGACAAAGATAAGATGCATACGGAGCGCTCGATAGCGATTGCAGCTACGCTCGAATCAATGGTTTCACTCACCCATCCCATGAAGGCGATGGAATTTGGAGCGGGAACCGGCATTTTAAGTTTTTTGTTGAAAGATAAATTGAAGGAGGTCACCCTGATTGACAGTTCCTGCGAGATGATCAAGGTATGTGAGGAAAAAATTGCCTGGCACAAAGCTACCCATTTCAAAGCGCTGTGCATGGATCTTGAGAAGGAGGTTCATCATCAAAAATATGATCTCATTTATTCTCAGATGGTTCTGCACCATGTTATTGAAATCGAACCGATGCTGAAGAAATTTTTCACGCTTTTGAATCCGGGGGGAACCCTTGCAATTGCCGATCTATACACCGAAGATGGATCCTTTCATGGTCCGGAGGTAAAGGTCCATTGGGGTTTCGATCCGATGGATCTCAAACAAGCTGCATCAGCTCTTGGGTTCACGGAAATAGAATTTAAAACCTGTTTTGAGATGAAACGGGAATCCGGCAGAATATACACAATCTTCCTGCTGGTTGCAAAAAAGCTTTAATTCACCTTATATTGCGAATCATGGCCGACAACAGAAAAATTGCCTGCGATTTTTCCCCTCTGTGCAACTCCTCTTCTCTCTGGAAGTTTTGCAGAGGCGGCAAGTTTCAATAATACTGATATCCAGATTAATAGAGATATTTCCTCTGTGTAATATTTTTTTTAGCCACCCTACATGTTCCCCATACCCATCCACATACCACCAATATAGGGAATCAGCCAAAACATCCAGACCATCAGGCTGTAGGTGTGGAATTCGATGCGCCGTTTTTCGCTTCCGTTTCTGACGACAGCTGTTGCCCATATTGCATGGGCAAGCATCAGCCAAAGGGCGAGCTGTCCGAAAAGGGTATGCAAGTCGTTCAGATCAAATGGATTGTTCGATAGTTTCGCCATGGCCAGGGTTCCTGAAACATCAAAGACAAAACCGGTCCAGAAAGCCACGACGTGCCAACCTTTCAGATAGCGTACCAGCCTTTCTGCCCAAACACCAAGCGAATAGAACAGGAGTGCAAGAGTGATCAAGGTAACAGAGAGCATCATGTAAGTAGTCATTGTGATTTGTATAAGTTAATGATGTGATCCCATAGCCTAAAAGTACAATATTTTGTCGAACCTGAATGCAGTTTCCGCCCATTTCAAACAACATTTTGAATATGAATGCTTATCATTGTCGTCTGAAACAAAATCAGGGTTTCACCTTTTTTAAACAATGCAGAAGATGGAACAGAATATGATAGAAGGAATTGTATGGAAAGATTGAAGTTTTATCTGTTCTTCCTGATTCTACTCCCGGCATTTCAATCTTTTGCCCAGCAAAAGTATACCATCAGCGGCTATTTCAAGGATGCCAAAACCGGAGAGAACCTGATCGGAGCCACATTAACAATCAAAGAGCTTCAAGGTAAAGGAACCGGCACCAACGCCTATGGCTTCTATTCCATCACCCTTCCGGCAGGACATTACCAGATCACCGGACAATTTATCGGTTATGCCCCTCAGATTCTACAGATCAATCTAAATCAGTCTGTTAAACAGAATTTCGCGCTAACTGAACAGGTAAATACACTGGGTGAAGTGGAGGTTTCGGGTCAGCGGAAGGATGAAAATGTTTCCAGGATGACCATGGGCATGCAAAAACTCAATACCAATGAGATCAAGAGTATTCCGGTACTTTTCGGCGAAAACGATGTACTTAAGACCATCCAGCTATTGCCAGGCATCAAGCCTGCCGGAGAGGGAAGCAGTGGCTTCAACGTCCGGGGTGGGTCCGCTGATCAAAACCTGATACTCCTGGACGAAGCAACCGTCTTCAATGCCTCTCACCTGATGGGATTTTTCTCCGTTTTTAACTCAGATGCGATCAAGGATATAACCGTTTACAAGGGAAATGAGCCTGCAGAATATGGTGGCAGATTGTCTTCTGTACTCGATATCAAAATGAACGATGGTAACGACCAAAAGATGAAGGTTTCTGGTGGAATTGGACTTATTTCATCACGAATTAATGTCGAAGGCCCTATTGTCAAAGAGAAGGGTTCGTTCATGATAACTGCCAGAAGAACATATGCCGATCTCTTCCTGAAGCTCTCTTCCGATAGCAACAAGAACCAGACGAAACTTTACTTCTACGATCTTAACGCCAAGGCAAGTTACCGCCTCAACAATAACAACCGTATCTATCTCTCCGGCTATTTTGGCAAAGACCTGATCACACTGAAAAATACCTTTGGAATAAACTGGGGCAATATCTCCGGAACATTGCGCTGGAATCATCTTTTCTCTGACAGGCTATTTTCAAATATTTCGATGATTTTCAGCAACTACGACTACAAAATATTCATCAACAATGGGAACAAGCTGAACATCATTTCACGAATTCAGGATTATGGGATCAAACAGGATCTTCAATATTACATCCAGGCTAATTCGACCCTAAAGTTTGGGTTTAATTCCATTTACCACAAAATAATTCCTGGTGCTATCACCTCAGATGCCAACATCGATTTAAAGAAACTTACCAACAAATACGATTGGGAAAATTCAGTCTATCTTTCCCATCAGTACCGGCTGAATGAAAAAATCAAAATCGAATATGGCTCCCGACTTTCCATTTTCAGTGCTCTCGGTCCCGGAGATATCTACACTTATGATTCCAACGGGCGAATTACCAGCGCAACCCTCTACCATTCCGGACAATTTGTCAAGAATTACCTGAATGCAGAACCTCGCATCACAGTCGATTATCTTCTCAGTAAGGAAAGTTCCGTCAAACTCTCTCTTTGCCGCAATGTTCAGAATCTACATCTACTCTCCAATTCAACCTCCGGGAATCCCACAGATCTTTGGATTCCAAGTAGTAACATCGTTAAACCTGAGTTGGCAGATCAGGTTTCGCTGGGCTACTACCATAACTTCGACGACAACAGGTATGAGTTCTCGGCCGAGACTTACTACAAGAATCTATTGAACCAGATTGATTACAAAAATGGCGCGGAGCTCATGTTTAACGAAAATGTTGAATCCCAAATTCTATTTGGAATGGGGCGTGCGTATGGACTGGAGCTTTTTCTGAAGAAAAAGCAGGGTCGCTTCAACGGATGGATCAGCTATACACTATCACGAAGCGAACGAAAATTTGACACCATCAACAGTGGAAACTTTTATCCCGCAAAGCAGGATCGCACCCATGATCTTTCTCTGGTTGGAATGTATGAGCTTAATAAAAGCTGGACACTCTCCGCTACCTGGGTTTACTACACTGGCAATGCCGTTACCTACCCTACCGGGAAGTATTCGGTAGAGGGCAAAACCATGTTCTACTATTCCGACCGGAATGCCGACCGAATGCCGGCCTACCACCGCCTCGATCTTGGTGCTACCTGGATCAGTAAAAAGAGTGCTAAATTTGAATCCAGCTGGAATTTTTCACTCTACAATGCTTATGGACGCGAGAATGCCTACATGATTACCTTCCGCGACAGCCAATCGGATCCTTCCAAAACTGAGGCAGTACAGACCACCCTTTTCAGGATAGTACCATCCGTGACCTACAACTTTAAATTCTGAGAGATGCAAAGAATTACCCCAAATCTTACAGCAACTTACCAGGACTTTAAGAAAATAGATACCTTAATGCGTGGAAGAATTTTAGCAGGTATATTAGCAGGTATCGCTTTAACTTTAATATTTGTTTCTTGCGAAAGGGTGATCCAACTCGACTTGAAAAACAGCACGCCAAAAATTGTAATTCAAGGTAATATTTACGACCAGCCAGGACCCTATATTGTCAAAATATCCAACTCTGTCAACTTCGACGCTTCAAACAACTACCCACCGATCACTGGAGCAAAGGTGGTCATAACAGACAATTTCAGTCAAAATGAAACTTTGACCGAAACAACGGCAGGTACCTATTTGACTTCAAAACTACGGGGAGTACCCGGAAGAACTTACTCCCTTTCGGTCAAAACCGGGAATGAGACCTACCTTTCCAATGCAACAATGCCCTATGCCGTGGCCATGGATAGTATATATTTTTCCAAAAGTTTATTTAGTGGTGAGAAGCTCACAACAGTCAGGCTACTTGATCCACCTTTCATGGTCAACTATTACCGCTTCGTTTATTTTATCAACAATGTCCGGCAAAAGGTGTTTTATGTACTTAATGATGATCTTTTTCAAGGAGCATCCATCCGATACGCATTGCTCTCAAGGGGAAGTGACATCAAGCTGGTGAAGGGGGATCATGTATTGGTTTGGCTTGAGTCAATTGATCATGGTGTCTATGAGTATTTTCGGACTGCCGGAAGTGACGAAGGGGAATCGGCCTCTCCGGCCAATCCTGTATCCAATATTTCAAATGGGGCATTGGGCTATTTCAATGCATGTTCCGTTCGCAAAATAGCGGCAATGGTGAATGAATAACAATTCAAAGATTCATTTGCTTTAGCTCTGACAACATCCTTATCTCCCTCGTCAAATAATATGACTTTTACACATAAATACCAGATGTCAAATTAAACTAAAGATGATGGGAACAGTCCATAAAAAGATCTATAATTGATTGTTATAATATTATAAATTATCACCTCTTGCATTATCCTAAAATTCTGTGTGCTTATAAACCTTAGATTATGAAGAATATCATTCTGTTCAGCATTCTAATTACCTCATTTTCATTGAACCTATTTTCTCAAGGTGATGTTTCTAAAGCAAGATGGGTATCGTCAGTGATAAAAATTGATGGCAACGACAAGGATTGGGACAAACCACTCAATTTTTATGATGAAAACAGCGGTTTGATGTTCGCCATAGGAAATGACAAAGAAAACCTATTGTTGTGCTTCACATTGAAAGACGAGATGAGAATGAAAAAACTGATGAGTGCAGGATGGACTATCGGGTTATCTTCGAATGAAAAAAACAAAAAATTTAAGTCAGAGTTGAGTTTCCCTGGTGTGAATGTAATGGGCATGAGAAGAAGTGAAAACAATTTTGAAAAAAAATCTATCGCTAACAATTTAGTTCAGACCTATCTCTTACAAGAGACTAAAGTATCCTGCAAAGGATTCAAATCCAACTTTACTGATTTGACAATAAACAGCAAAGAGAATATCAATATTGGAATTGGCGCTGACAGTATTCAGCACATTGTCTATGAGATATCCATCCCTTTAAAAGAACTGTTTGCTTCGAATTTGATCCACCTTAATGAGCTGATTACCTTGAACATAACAGTCAATGCACTTGAGCGCCCTTCTTCAGGCGGAGGATACAGTGGCAGATCAACAGGTATGGGCGGAGGTAGGGCCGGAGGTGGAATGTCAGGTGGAATGGGCGGAGGCAGACGTGGCGGAGGTATGTCGGGTGGAGGTATGTCGGGTGGAATGAGAGGGGAGAGAAATGGTGGTGAGATGGCTACCCACGGCGCACCAGGCGACAGAAACAGCCTGTTCACCAAAGTATCTTTTAAACAAAAATTCATCCTTTCCGTAAACTAAAATGAAGAGTTCTCCCGCAGATGCGGAAGCAATTAAAAAACAAATGATAATCAAATGAAGTATTGTGTTATAATTGGTGGAGTGATTGCATTGTCCTTACTCATTTCATGTAAAGCAAAAAACAAGGAACAGGGTCCGGCCGAAAAACCTCCGATAGCTGTAGATGTAGTGATCGCCGGTTCAGAGAATATCGCCAGTAACCTGGAGGTCAATGGCAGCGTACTTTCCAACGAGATGGTGGAACTCCGTCCCGAAGTGAGCGGGCGCCTGATCTACCTGAATCTCCCGGATGGTGCCTCTGTCAAACAGGGAACTGTTCTTGCCCGGATCAATGATGCCGACCTTCAGGCGCAACTGGAACAGCAAAAGACGCAGTTGGAACTGGCCAATAAAACGCTGAAAAGGCTGAGTGACCTGTTGAAGGTCAACGGGGTCAACCAGGCCGATTATGATGCGGCATTGAGTCAGGTAAATACCATCCAGGCCAACATGAAAGTGCTCAATGCACAGATTGACAAAACGGTCATCAAGGCTCCCTTTTCAGGTGAAATTGGAATCAGGGTGGTTAGTTTGGGGGCCTATGTCACTCCACAAACATTAATCGGAAGCCTTTACCAGACAAACAAGGTTAAAATTGATTTTACGGTGCCCGAAACTTTTGCATCCATTGTTGAAAAAGGGAACAAAGTAAAAATACAGTCGGAAGGTTTTGCAGAAAATCTGGATGCAACCATCACAGCCATTGAACCACAGATCAATACTGTATCCAGAAACATTAAAGTAAGGGCCATGCTCGCGAAGGGAATTATTCACCCGGGAGCATTTGTGAAAGTCTTCCTGGCCCAGAATAGAAATGGGATAATGGTCCCTTCCAATGCCATCATCCCGGATGCGCTCTCCAACCAGGTAGTGGTTGTCAGGCACAACAAAGCCCTCTTTGTGAATGTAGAGACCGGATTAAGAAATTCCAACCTGATCGAGCTGACCTCCGGTGTGAATGCCGGCGATTCCATTATTGTGAGCGGGATGTTGTTTGTTCGGCCAAAAGCATCTGTTAAGGTAAAAAAGGTTGTTAGCCTGAAAGAGAAGATTTAATAACTGATTGTCAATTAAACAGAACGATACTTTAACGTGAAATAGCCATGAGAAAATGATCACACCAACCGGAAATGAATATGTGGGTATTCCATCAGACCATTGAAAAACAAATTATATACTGATGAATATATCAGAACTATCGCTTAAACGACCTGTACTGGCAACGGTAATGAGTTTAACCCTGATTCTCTTCGGAGTAATCGGGTTCAATTTTTTAGGCATCCGTGAGTATCCGGCCATCGATCCTCCCTTGATTTCGGTCAATACCTCCTATGCCGGTGCCAATGCCGATATTATTGAAAGCCAGATTACCGAACCACTCGAGAAATCGATCAATGGCATTCCCGGCAT
>JAVHPO010000017.1:0-27460 GCA_036170635.1 Prolixibacteraceae bacterium
CGCCATAGAACAGGATAAAAAGGAGGAGTTTCCTGTAGAACTGGCTCAAAAGATGGGAGAGGCCGGATTGTTTGGAATTACCCTGCCTGAAGCATATGGAGGTCAGGGGCTCGACTATCTCTCCTACATTATCGCGATTGAGGAGATGGCACGGATTGACAGCTCGCCTGCAGCAACTGTGGCTGCGCACAACTCGCTGGGAATTGCCCCGATCTATCACTATGGGACCGAGGAACAACGGCTGAAATACCTGCCCGGGTTGTGTACGGGCAAAAAAGTATGGGCATTTGGACTGACAGAAACCAATGCTGGTTCGGATGCCAAAGGGGTTGAAACCGAAGCAAAGTTGGTGGACGGTAAATGGGTTATCAACGGATCCAAGGTATTTATCACCAATAGCTCCTCACCGATTGCCGCCGGAATAACGCTTCAGGCCATCACTGATTTGAAGAACGGTGAGAAGGAACTATCCGTCATATTGGTGGATCGCTCCATTCCGGGTTATTCTACCGAACCAATCAAGGGGAAGCTGATGTGGCGTGCTGTTGATAACGGGAAATTGAATTTTGACAATTGTGTCGTTCCCGCTGCCAACCTCCTTGGGAACAGGGGTGAAGGGCTGAAAATCATGCTTTCGACACTCGATGCCGGCAGACTGTCTATTGCGGCCATAGGACTCGGACTTGCGCAGGGCGCCTTTGAAATGGCTGTTGAATATGCCAGAAAACGTAAACAGTTCGGAAAAACATTGGTGCAATTTCAGGCAATATCGTTCAAACTGGCCGAAATGGCTACAAAAATTGAATTGGCAAGAAATACCCTTTACCATGCCTGCCGCTTAAAAGATGCAGGATTACCATTCGGCAAGCAGGCGGCAATTTCGAAACTCTATTGTTCCGAGATTGCCAAAGAGGTTTCTGATGAATCACTTCAGATTCATGGCGCTTATGGATTCCTGCGTGAAAACCACATTGAACGATTTTACCGCGATCAGCGGTTGCTTCAGATTGGAGAAGGGACTTCCGAAATTCTCAAGATGGTCATTTCACGCCATATTGTATAGATCTAATTGACTCTCTCATGAAATACCCATCCCGACATGTCGGGACCAACCGAAAATGATAATGTGGGTATTCCATCTGGCAAATGAAAAACAAAATATTAACAGATGAAAACAGCCTTTCAGGCAAAAGAATCCGGACAATTGGTTGACCAGGGCAATATGGATCGCAAATCGGACCATATCAATCTGGCCATTCAATCGCAGACAAGCGTCAACGAGCTGGATAGCAGGTTCTTCTATGAGCCCATGATTTCTGCTTTTCCGAAAGGCGATCCGGATCCAATTCTATTTGCCGGGAAAAAAATGAAAGTCCCTATCTGGGTGTCAAGTATGACTGGTGGACATGCCCTCTCCGGCACCATCAACCGAAATCTTGCGAGGGCTTGTAACGAATTTGGGTTGGGTATGGGACTGGGCTCTTGCAGAATGTTGCTGACAGACAATTCGCTTTTCGACGATTTCAATGTGCGTCCGATTATCGGAGACAATTATCCGCTTTTTGCCAACCTGGGGATTGCGCAGGTAGAGGAGATCCTGGCAAAAAAGAAGACCGATGACCTGCGTCGTCTGGTAGACAAGCTAAAAGCGGATGGATTGATCATTCATGTTAATCCGCTTCAGGAGTGGATTCAGCCTGAGGGCAACATCATTCAACATCCCCCGGTTGAAACCATCGAAAAGCTATTGGAGATAACAGATTTTCAACTAATTGTCAAAGAGGTTGGGCAGGGATTCGGGCCAAAGAGCATTCGCAGGCTAATGCAACTTCCGCTTGCAGCCATTGAATTTGGCGCTTTCGGAGGAACCAATTTTTCAAAAATAGAAAACAGCCGTACATCACCTGTTCAAATATTAAAATATAAACCATTTGTGAATGTTGGCGTTACAGCCAATGAGATGGTGGATATCATTAACAATATGGCCCTTGAGGGAAATCAATTTGCATGCAACCAACTTATCATTTCCGGCGGCATACGTAATTATTTGGATGGATTTTACCTGACACAGAAATCAATCATTCCTGCAATATATGCCCAGGCTTCCCTGTTTTTGAAATACAGCAGGGGTCACTATTCAGAGCTGCAGCAATTTGTTGCAGATCAGATTGAGGGATACAAAATGGCAAAAAGCTTTCTTACCTTGAAAATCCAGAACAATTATAGCAGCATTTAAAATGACGACTAAATTTGCCGGCTTTTCTAAACTGGACCGATTCCAAAGGATCAATTATATCGTAGAAAATTCGTCATTAACTGCCGATAAAAAGGGCAGTTTTGAAGACTATTGCGCTACCGGAAGGGAGCAGCAGGCGTTGTTTCAGGATATGATCGAAAATTACATCGGCAACTTTCCCATTCCAATGGGAATTGTACCCCATATGCTGATCAACGGTGAATCCTGCATCGTTCCTTTCGTTACTGAGGAGAGTTCTGTGGTTGCAGCAGCTTCCAAAGCAGCAAAATACTGGTCAACCAGAGGTGGTTTCAGGGCTGAGGTGGCATCTATGACCAAAAAGGGTCAGGTACATTTCATCTGGAACGGAAACCCCGACAGCATCTCAAACATATTTAATGGAATCAGGCAGAAACTATTTCTGGCTACCAGCGAATTGACCGGGAAGATGAGACAAAGGGGAGGCGGAATCACTGAGATACAGCTTCTTGATAAAACATCTGAACTACCTGATTATTACCAGATAGATGTTTCGTTCGAAACTGCTGACGCGATGGGGGCCAATTTTATCAACAGCTGTCTCGAAACCATTGCCACTGTTTTGCGGCAGATACCGGAACTGAATTCAGTTGAAAGTAGTGTGGAGATTATAATGTCAATACTATCCAATTATACCCCTGATTGTATCGTGAGATGCTTTGTTGAATGTCCGGTCACAAGTCTGACGGAGTGGCACAAGGAGTTGACAGGTTATGCTTTCGCAACAAAGTTTAAACAGGCTGTTGACATTGCCAATCTGGACATTTCGAGAGCAGTAACCCACAACAAAGGGATTATGAATGGTGTGGATGCCCTGCTCTTAGCGACAGGTAACGACTGGAGAGCCACCGCCGCCGCTGTACATGCCTATGCGTCCAAAAATGGGAAATACAGGGGTTTAACGACGATTAAGCTGACGGATGAAACTTTCAGGTACGAACTTGAACTGCCATTGGCGGTTGGGACAGTTGGCGGGATTACCCGGATTCATCCGGTAGTTGAAAAAACACTGGCCATCATGAATTATCCGGATGCCCGGAAGCTGATGATGATTGCAGCAGCCTCCGGTCTGGCCAATAACTTTTCGGCCATTGCATCCCTGATTACCACCGGTATACAGGAGGGACACATGAGGATGCACTTGTTCAATATTCTCAACCGGCTCCATGTGAGTGACCCAGAGCGGGAAAGGGTTATCAGCCAGTTTAGCGGGACAACCGTAAGCTTTGCGGCAGTAGAGGATTATCTCAAACATATTTGTATTGAAAGATGAACTCCATTGATAAAAAAAGATTTGAATCACGTGCCAAACTAATGGTATCGGGCGAATATGTTGTGTTGAAAGGTGCACTATCCCTGGCATTGCCTTTGAAATATGGCCAGTCCCTGACAGTGAACGAGAAGGAGGAGAAGTCAATGATCCGATGGCAGTCTACAATTAACAACAACCTTTGGTTTACCTCAACAATCCGCCTCCCCGATTTCCGTGTGATTGAAACCAATTCGCCGGATATTTCGTCTACACTTTGTAGCATACTGTCGGGAGCAAGAACACTTAATTCTAATTTTCTGGATTCACAGAAAGAGTACCATGCAATTTCCGCAATGGATTTCCAACCCGAATGGGGCTTCGGATCGAGCAGTACCTTAATTTCCAATGTGGCGGACTGGGCTGATTGTGATCCGTTTGAATTGAACAGCATGATTTTCAATGGATCCGGATACGATATTGCTTGTGCCAGATCCTCTTCCCCGATTATTTATGAGATCAGGAACGATCAACCCTCCTACAGAAAGGCAAACTTTCAACCGTTGTTTGACCAGCAGTTGTATTTTGTCTACCTGAACAGGAAACAAAACTCTCAGCAAAGTTTTGGTGGTCTGGATCTATCGATGGTCACTTCAAATGATCTGCAAGCTCTCTCTGAATTGACGTCGGACATGGAAAATGCCCAAAATCTGGAGACTTTTCGATGGCTGATGGAACTGCATGAGGAGTATATCGGCTGGATCGTCCGCAAAGAACCAGTAAAGTCTTTGTATTTCGATGATTTTGAAGGGTCGTTGAAATCACTCGGGGCCTGGGGTGGGGATTTCATGCTTGCCGCATCGGACCAACCAGAGGAATATATTCGTAACTACTTCAACAAGAAAAACTTGCAAACTATATTTAAATATCGCGAAATTGTTTTGGCAAGCTAATTCAACCAATCGATATTTTGACAACAGATAATAATGGATGATAAGAGTATCAAAATAGGCTGGAGGGCTCCCTCTAATATAGCCCTGATCAAATATTGGGGCAAAAGGGATAATCAGCTTCCTGAAAACGGATCTTTGAGTATTACCCTGGAGAACTCATGCACCACAACCTATTTGTCTATCCGGAAAAAAGATAAAGGAGATGGGGCGATAGGGATGAAATATTATTTTCATGGAGCGCTGAATCAAAAATTTGGGAGAAAAATAGATCAACTACTCAGTCATTTGCAATCAGAGATGCCATTTCTTTCTGATTACCAACTGATATTCCACAGCGAAAACAATTTCCCCCATTCGGCAGGTATTGCCTCATCCGCCTCTTCCATGGCAGCAGTAGCGCTCTGCCTGGTAAGCATGGAGCAGATTGTTACCAATAGAAAATTGAGTGACAAGGATTTCTTCAGAAGGGCATCTGTCATTGCCCGGCTTGGTTCAGGAAGTGCAACCCGCTCTTTGTATGGGGGTATCGTCACTTGGGGAGCAATAGCCTCCATTGAAGGCTCATCCGATGAGTACGCTACTCCATATCGCTTGCACCAGTTCGGCAGACTAAGGCAAACAAGGGATATTATCCTGATTGTCAACTCCAAAGAAAAACAGCAATCAAGTAGTTTAGGGCATGCAATGATGGCCGCCCATCCCTACCGGGACGGAAGAAAGAATCAGTCCAACAGCAACTTAGGCGAATTAATAAAAGCTATTTCCGAGGAAAATTATCATTTGATTGCTAAAATAGCGGAAAATGAAGCCCTTTCATTACATGCTTTGTTGATGACCTCCTCTTCAGGAACAATCTTGCTCCAGCCAAATACGCTTCAAATCATCGAAGAGATTAAAAAATTCAGGGAATCAACCGGACTTGACCTCTTTTTTACCATAGATGCCGGTCCCAATGTTCACCTGATCTATTTTGAAGATCAGCGTGAGATGGTGCTTCAGTTTGTAAAGGACAGGCTCATCCGGTATTGCGAAAACGGGCTATGGATTGACGATAAAATAGGCAGTGGGCCGAAGTTACTAACCCCTGAATTTGTAATCTGAGATGGAATTCCCGGCAAAAATATTACTGTTTGGAGAGTATGGGATTCTCTTGAATTCGAAGGCGCTCTCTACGCCCTACGACCGGTTCTCAGGCCGTCTAAGTATGATGGATCGTTCGGCAGGCATCCAAAAAGCAGAGGAAACCGGATCCAATACATCACTAAAAAATTTGCTTCGCTATTTTATATTAAACAGCAATAAATTCGGCTTTATCAGATTGGAACAATTTCAGGAAGATGTAAACAAGGGATTGTACTTCGATTCATCCATTCCATCCGGTTCAGGATTGGGTAGCTCCGGTGCCCTTACAGCTGCCTTGTACGACAGGTATGCTGTTGATACTTCGCTTAATGATTATCGGAGAACCCAATCTTACCTTGCCGAAATTGAGAGTTGTTTTCATGGAATAAGCTCCGGGATTGATCCTCTTACCTCCCTGCTCAATAGAACCTTACTCATCGAAAACAAATACGCTACTTCTACAACACCGGATCTGTCAGCGTTTTTCAATACCTACTCTTTGTTCCTGATCAACTCCCATTTAATAGGGAATACAAGTGATCTGGTCACCTATTTCATGAAAAAATACCTTGAACCTGAATTCAGGGGAAAAATAGACGAAGAGTATATTCCTGTAATAAATCAGACAATTGATTCGTTGACAGCAAATGATTTCAATTCTTTCACAGCCCTAATCTCAAGGTACTCACAATTTCAACTTTCACACTTCGAAAGAATGATTCCAGAGACCATGATAAAATATTTTTCATATGGTATAGAGACTGGAAATTTTTATTTAAAACTTTGTGGATCAGGGGGTGGCGGGTATCTACTTGCCATTTCCCCCTATCGGTTAAAAACTGAAAATTACTTAAAACTGAATCATCTTGATTATACTATCGTTTAAAAGTAAAGGATAATGGATCATCCAAAAGAAATAATTGTATAACCCTCAATTTTCAACTATCATGAAACATCCAAATAAATTAGTAGTTTGGCTTAATCAGATCAGGGCCAATTTTTTAGTCCTGGCTGTACTCCTCGTGCTTATAGGCATCGCACTTGCCTATAAATATTTGCCTGCAGGCCATTCCATTCATTGGTTTGATGCGGCGCTGCTCATTTTCGGAACGGTCATGGCACATGCCTCAGTCAACCTTTTCAATGAATACTCGGATCACCACACCGGGATCGATAAAAACACAAATAGAACACCTTTTAGTGGCGGAAGCGGAATGATGAACTCGGGGTTTACTGATCCATTCTCCGTACTTATTGCCGCCATAGCAACACTCCTAATCGCGGGATCAATTGGCATTTATTTCGGGATAGTAGTGCATTGGTCCCTGTTTGCCATCATGCTAACAGGTGCGTTTTCCATTGTATTTTATACTCCGTTACTCACAAAATTAATGTTGGGAGAGCTGTTTTCCGGTTTAACACTCGGAACTCTTGTCGTATTGGGTACTTTTATAGCACTCACTGCCACACCTGGTCAACCTTTGGCAGCGTTACTCCCTTTTGAGGTTATCATGGTCTCTATTCCCCCAGGTATATTGACAGCTTTGCTTCTGTTACTCAATCAATTTCCCGATTCAGAAGCCGACAAGCAAGGAGGCAGAAAACATTTGGTCATCAAACTAGGTTACAGAAAAGCGGCATTTGTCTATGCGGCAGGAGTTGTTACCACTTTTCTCATTATCCTGGTACTGCCTTTGGCAGGAGTTTCTTCCTATTGGCTCTACCTTGGATTGTTGCCTCTGCCAGTTATTTTCGTTGCTACCACAAAAACGCTGAAGTTTTACGACAACATCGACAAACTGGTTCCGGCTCTGGGTGCCAACATAGTTACAGTTCTGCTAACTGATGCCCTGCTCGCCCTGGCAATTTTTATTACACTCTTTTAGTCCTTCATGACCATTCCAATACGTAGGCTCCCCGACTGGATGAAAACCCCGCTCCCTTCGGGAAAAGAATACATCGCCCTGAAGAACCTGGCTGCCAAACAGCAGTTAAACACCATTTGTGTGAGCGGTAATTGTCCGAATAAGGCAGAGTGCTGGGGGGCATCGACGGCCAGTTTTATGATCCTGGGTGAAAAATGCACCCGAAACTGCCGGTTTTGCGATGTCAAGAACATGATTCCTGATCCTGTCGATATGGAGGAGCCCCTTCGGCTGGCCGAGACAATACAGGCGCTTAAGATCAGGCATTGTGTGATCACCTCGGTTACGCGCGATGATCTTCCTGACGGAGGGGCCGATTTTTGGGCATTGACAATTAAAACAATCAAAGAGATAAACCCTGGCATTACCATGGAAACACTTATTCCGGATTTTTACGCCAATGCAGAGCTAATCAACAAGATTGTTGCTGCCAAACCTGAAGTCATCTCCCACAACATGGAAACTGTCAGAAGGCTTACCCCAAAAGTAAGGGATATAGCCAGGTATGACAGGAGCCTGAAGGTCCTGGAAATCATAGCAGCATCGGGGGTTGTCACAAAATCCGGCATCATGGTTGGATTGGGTGAAACGGAAGAAGAGGTGTCCGAAACAATGGATGATCTTCTTCTTGCCGGCTGCAGGGTACTGACCATCGGACAGTATCTGCAACCTTCCTCACATCACCTGCAGATGGTGGAATTCATAAAACCGGAAATATTCATCAAATACCGGGAAGCTGCTTTAAGGAAAGGATTCAGCATGGTAGAAAGCAGCCCCCTTGTCCGTTCCTCCTACCATGCAGAAAAACATATATATGCTTAATATTTTAAAAATGCAACAAAATCAATATATCGTAGCCCAGTCACCAAAATTAAGGCACAAAAAAAATTCCTACTTTTCTCGAATGAAGAAAATTGCCAACAGTAAAATACTGGATATTATAAATTTAACTGAATCCACCTACATTGTCAGGCTCGAAAAAAACAATTTCGAATTCAAAGCTGGTCAGTACCTCGTCCTGAACATTCCAGGAGAAAACATGGCTCGTGAATATTCAATTTACAGTGAGGAGAATGCCCCATATATCGATTTGCTTATCAAGGAAGTTGTCAATGGAAAGCTCTCGAAAGAGCTGAAATACATTAAAATAGGTACCAAAGTAGAAATCTCCGGTCCATTCGGATTTTTCATATTAAGAGACCGTGAGTTAAACCAAAACAACCATTTTACTTTTGTTGCCACCGGCACTGGGATCTCACCCTTCCACAGCATGGTTTTATCAAATCCCGGACTAAACTGTGACGTCATACACGGTGTAAAGCATAACGAGGAAGCTTACGATGCAGCAGACTACCCAACCGGTTGCTACAAGGCCTGTACCTCCAGGGATCAAGGTGTAAATTTCTTTGGACGCGTAACCCATTATCTAAAAGGACGGGAAATCAGAAAAGATTCGATCTATTATATCTGTGGAAATTCCGCAATGGTGAGTGAAGTTTCAGGATATCTTGAATTGCAAGGAATCACTCCCGAAAATATAAGAACAGAGGTATTTTTCTAATCCATATGTCTCAACCTTACCCGCTACTTTCAAAATATGAGCCCAAAGCATGTGAGCGTTGCAACAAAAACCATATTTGCACCGGAACATCAAATTGTCAATGCTTTGAGGTGGAGATAACAGACACAATGCTTGATTACCTGTCATCCCATTATGAGGATTGCCTGTGCAGGGATTGTCTGAAAGAGATGGTGAAACTTCAATGAACACCGGTCAAAAAATGGTTTTTTATTGATGATATCAAGCTTTTTACTGATTTTTCGTTTAATCTCTCGTTGGAGCGCTATCTTTGATTGAATATTAGGAGGATAGTGATTGAATATTAGGAGGATAGGGAGAAAGATGAACAAGTCTTTAAAAATAGAGGTAATTGAATTTCTGCTTTTTGGGATAATCTGGATTGGGATATTTTCAATTCCTTTTTTCAATCAATGGGGCTATGCGTCTCTTGACTGGGATAAATTACTCTCCGAATGGTTGCGCATCTTTGGATTTTTCATGGTATTCCTGATAAATATATTCCTTCTTATCCCGAAATACCTGATCACCAAGAAATACAAAACCTATATTTTTTCGGCTATTTCAATGATAATAATTATTTCAGTAGCCGGACCGTTTTTAAATTCCCTTCTCTTCCCTGCCCCTTTGGTGATGCCTCCCATGAACCTGGGATCAGGTATTCCCATGGAATTGGGATCAGGCATGCCGGCTCCAGTCGGCTTCAAACCCGAACGTGTAACAGATTACAACTCTATTTCGCTGGTGATCATAGCCAATTTGATCATCTCATTTCTGGTTGTCGGAAGTAGCACAACTTTTAAAGTAATCGGACAATGGCTGATTGCAGATGATCGACAGAAAGATCTTGAAAAGGAACAACTCAAGATAGAACTTGCCTTTCTGCGCCATCAGGTTAGTCCGCATTTCTTCATGAATACCCTCAACAACATCCATTCGCTCATAGATCTGAATACCGAAGATGCCAAAGATGCAGTTATTCGGCTCTCCACCATGATGCGGTATCTCCTTTATGAAACTTCGCAGGGATATACAAGTTTGAAAAAGGAGATTGGCTTCATCGAAAGCTATATTTCACTGATGCAACTACGATTTTCCAAACAAGTAAAAGTTAACCTGGAGGTGCCTGAGGAAATACCTGACCTTCAAATTCCACCAATGCTTTTTATCTCCTTGCTGGAAAATGCATTTAAACATGGAGTGAGTTACCAAAAAGATTCTTTCGTTTTATTCAGCATCGCTTTATCAGACAATAAGTTAAACTGTATCATAAAAAACAGCAAACATCCAAAGGTCCCCAATCCGGAAAAACGATATTCCGGCATAGGATTAGCCAATGTCAAAAAGAGTTTGGAACTTCATTTCGGCAACAATTTTATTTACGAGGTGAAGGAAACTGATACTGAATACCAAGTCCATTTAAGTGTACCCATTGAAAGATAGAATTGTCTCACGTCAATACAAATCATTATGAAAATCAGATGCATAGCCATAGACGATGAACCGCTGGCTTTAAAACAAATCGGTGGATACATTGCAAAAACGCCTTTTCTCGAAACCATTTCGCTCTGTTCCAGCGCTTTTGAAGCCTTGCGTTTCATAAGGGAAGGAGATATTGATCTGCTTTTTGTCGACATCAACATGCCCGATCTGAACGGTCTGGATTTTGTTAAGTCGCTTGACAGAAAAATACCGGTCATCTTTACCACTGCCCACAGCGAATATGCCATAGAAGGATTTCAGGTTGATGCCATTGACTATCTCCTGAAGCCAATCAGTTATGCCTTGTTTTTAAAATCAGCCAACAAAGCGAAGGCCTGGTTTGATGTAAACACCAAACCTGCGGAGGTAGTGCAAGCCGCAACGGATTACATCTTCATAAAGGCAGAACATAGGCTGATTCGCGTCTTCCTGGCTGATATTAAATACATTGAAGGATCTAACGAATACATCATCATCCATCAGATCAAGGAGAAGCCATTGACAACTTTGATGAGAATGAAAAATATTGAATCCATCTTACCCGAAAACCTGTTCATGAGGGTACACCGGTCTTTCATTGTCAACCTTAACCAGGTAAAAGTGATCGAAAGAAACAGGATCATCTTCGATGAAAAAATATACATCCCGATAGGGGAACAATACAAAGATAATTTTCAAAAATTTCTGGACAAGACATTTTATATATGATTGATTATTAGTCATATATACTGAATTACAGAATCAAAATTTACACATCATGCGTTTTAAAAAAAACATAGCCACCAGTGATACTGGGTTTATTTTTAATCCCGGATCAGGGGACTCCTTCTCATCCAATAACATCGGATCTGAAATATTGTCCTTTTTTAAAGAAGACAAATCTCAGCAGGAGATCATTGAGCTGATTTGTGCAAAATATGATGTGGAAAAAAATCTATTGGAGAAGGATCTGGATGATTTCTTTTCTCAACTGAGGGACCACAATTTACTGGAAGAGTGAGTAATTGAATAGGAGCAAAAAAATTATAGATCAGGAAATGGTAACATCGCACAACATAAAAAACAAGAGAAAACTGGTGATTGCGGTTACCGGGCTTAATGCAATCGATAGTCCGGGACCAGGTGTTGCCGTCATTCGTTGTTTAAGGGAATGTGCTGATTTTGATGTTCGTATTATCGGCCTCAGCTATGAGGCATTAGAGCCGGGTATTTACATGCACGAATTGGTTGATAAAACCTACCAGATTCCATACCCATCGGCGGGTCTTGAAAGTTTGTTTCAACGCCTGAGTCAGATCCATCACAATGAAAAAATTGATCTGGTAATCCCCAACTTTGATGCAGAACTGTTCAGTTTCATTAAGTTGAGAAAAGAACTTGAGAAGATTGGAATTCATTCCTTTCTGCCAGAACTTGAACAGTTTGAGGCGCGTCACAAGACGATCTTATCCAAGTTTGGCAAGAAACACCAGATGATGGTTCCTGAAGACCGGATTATTAACCATGTCACAGATCTTGCCAAGGCTGCTGCTGAATTGGACTATCCCCTGGTGGTCAAAGGCAAATTTTACGATGCCACAATTGTCCATACACTGGAAGCTGCCCAGAAGGCTTTCTATCAACTTCAGGCTAAATGGGGATTGCCGGTCATTGCCCAAAAATTTATCAACGGCACAGAAATAAACATTGCTGCCCTGGGTGATGGGAAAGGAAATACCATCAGTGTGATTCCTATGCGCAAGCTTTACATTACCGACAAGGGAAAAGCCTGGGCCGGAATCACGATTGAGGATGCCTCTTACATCGAACTGGCAAAGAAATTTGTGAAAGTAACCAAATGGAGAGGTGGATGTGAACTGGAGATCATGCAAACTTCAGATGGGGTATCGTACATCATGGAAGTAAACCCACGTTTTCCTGCATGGATATATCTTACAGCAGCAGTTGGACAAAATCAACCTGCCACTCTCGTAAAAATGGCTATGGGCGAACATGTCGAACCTTTCCACAACTATGAGGTAGGTAAAATATTTATCCGGTATTCCTGGGATTTGATTACCGATGTAGGCGAATTTCAGAAAATATCAGGAGAAGGGGAATTGTAGCAAAAAAGGATAAAGGATAAAGGATAAAGGATAAAGGGTAAAGGATAAAGGATAAAGGATAAAGGATAAAGGGTAAAGGGTAAAGGGTAAAGGATAAAAATATCAAAATGGAAAAATTAAGATACGAACGTCCTATCATTAAAAAGCTGAATGTTGGTTTTGTCAACAAATTCGGTACACAGGCAAAGAATGAAGTGGTCACAAACATCGAGGGTGTTGGGGTAAAAGAGCTAATTAAGGAGTTTGGATCACCCCTCTTTGTTATTTCAGAAAAACAAATCAGAAGGAATTACCAGCATGCCACTCGGGTATTTAAGACACGTTATCCAAAAGTACAGTTTGCCTGGTCGTATAAAACCAATTACCTGAATGCCGTCTGTAAAGTATTCCATCAGGAGGGATCATGGGCGGAGGTAGTTTCAGGTTTTGAATATGAAAAAGCCCTTGCAAATGGCGTTCCCGGCAGTAAAATCATTTTCAATGGCCCTGATAAGACCGATGATCAGTTGATTACAGCCTCGCGAAACAACTCACTCATCCACATTGACCATTTCGATGAATTGTATGCGCTCATCAAACTGAGTGAAGATCATAATCTTAAGCCCCGGGTGGCGATTCGTGTCAACATGGATACAGGGATTTATCCCAAATGGGACCGTTTTGGGTTTAACTATGAAAACGGACAGGCATGGACAGCCATATCGCGCATAATGAGCAGTGAACACCTGAATCTGGTTGGTCTTCACTGCCACATCGGAACCTTTATGCTGGAGAGCTCAGCATATGCCATTGCCACCTCAAAATTGTGCCAACTGTCGTGGGATATCAGCGAGAAATTTGGCAGACACATCCAATACCTGGATCTTGGAGGCGGATTTCCTTCCACGAATACCCTGAAAGGCTCCTACCTGCCTGGCACTGATACTGTTCCCAGCATCGATCAGTTTGCCGATGCCATTACGGATGTTATCCTGGGATTTGGCTTCAGGCAGGAGGAACTTCCGTTGCTTATTCTTGAGACAGGAAGGGCATTGATCGATGATGCAGGTTTTCTGCTTGGAACCGTATTGGCCAACAAGCGACTTTCTGATGGCCGTAGCTCTACCATCATGGATTTTGGCGTTAACTCTTTGTTTACTTCATTCTGGTATGATCACAAAGTTACTCCAGCGCAAGAGGGAGGTCAATATACCGAAGAGACAGTATTATTCGGCCCCCTTTGCATGAACATTGACGTAATCCGTGAGAATGTCGTGCTTCCACTGTTGAAGAAAGGAGATCATTTGGTTGTCCACAAAGTGGGCGCCTACAACATGACCCAGTGGATGCAGTTTATAACGTTGCGCCCCAACATTGTCCTTTTGGATCAAAGCAGTCATCCGCACCTGATCCGTAAAGCTGAGACGTTGGATTATCTCGAAAGTGTGGAAATTGTCCCTGAACATTTGACCAAAAATCTTTAGCCTATCTGTTGGGAAGCCTGTCTATGAAACATTTGAAACAGACAGATCCACCAAATATTGAAAATTATTTAACCTTCGGTCGCTAATGAATATCAAACGACATCTGAGTACGATTAATGAGGAGATACTGCCTGCGACGCTGAATAGTTATTCAATCGTTTTCTTTTTGAACAACAGGTTGTTCGCATTCGTAATGATCTTTATTTCTTTCTTCAATTTCTTTGCCGGTTTAAGCGGATTGATCGCCATCCTGACTGCCGTTCTGATTGCCAACTCGATGGGATTTGATAAAATTCAACTCAGAAAAGGTTTGTATAGTTTTAATGCTCTGTTGATCGGACTGGGAATGGGAACCTTCTTTGATCCGGGCCTTGTCTATTTCAGTTTGTTGTTTTTGGCAGTTCTTCTAACCTTGATATTGTCCGTCACCCTGGGTGGATGGCTCGGAAAATACGGATTACCCTATCTGAGTATTCCCTTTGTGATAGGATTCTGGCTGATAGTGCTCCCCTCCTCTACCTTTGAAAATCTTGGTCTCACTCAAAGGAATATTTACTGGATCAATGAAGCCTATTCCGTCGGAGGAAGCAACCTGGTAAACTTCCTCCAATACGTTGATTCACTTGCAATCAGCAAGCTGGCCGATACCTACCTGCGTTCACTCAGCTCTATATTTTTTCAAAACAACCTGCTTTCAGGATTTCTGATCAGCGTTTTATTGCTAATCAGTTCAAGAATTGCTTTCTCCCTTTCGATCATTGGATTTCTTACTGCCTATTTTTTTGCATCCTTTACCGGCTCTGCCACTGCAGGCTTCTCCTATTACAACATCGGCGCCAATTATATCATGACAGCACTGGCAATTGGTGGCTTTTTCGTAATTCCTTCAAAAAAATCATATTTGTGGACAGTTATACTCGTACCGCTTACTTCAGTTGTGCTGCTCTTTATGACCAAATTGTTTGGCGGGATACAGCTGCCCGTTTTTTCACTTCCTTTCTCAGTGGTTGTCATATACTTTATTTACTTTCTTATGTTGAGAAAGAACCCGACCGGAATGATCCTGACTCCCATTCAGAATTATAGTCCTGAATCCAATCTGTACAGTTACACTAACAACAAAATCAGGCTGTCGCAATTGCTCTATTTCCCATTGAAGTTACCATTCTGGGGAGAATGGATTGTTAGTCAGGGTCACGATGGCAGGTACACCCACAAGGGTGAATGGAGTAAGGCATTTGATTTTATGTTGCTCGACGAAGAGATGAAAAGTTTTAGCGGTAAAGGAACAAAGTGCGAAAATTACCACTGCTACAATAAACCTGTCCTGGCACCTGCAGATGGGATTGTTGAAGAGATTATTGATACCATTGACGACAATGAGATTGGCAGACAGGAGATGATCAACAATTGGGGCAATACAATTACGATAAGACACTTACCAGGATTGTATACCCAATTGTCGCATCTGCGGAAAGGCAGTTTTAAAGTAGCCGAGGGCGATCATGTGAAGTGCGGGGATATTGTGGCAAATTGCGGCAATTCAGGTAGGTCTCCACAACCCCATCTTCATTTTCAGGTTCAGTCCTCACCTAAACCAGGTTCCAAGACTATCAGTTATCCTTTCTCCTACTACCTCGTATCAGGCTCAAATGGCCAAAAATTGTGCTCGTTTACAGACCCTTTGGAAGGCGAAATTATTTCCGGATTACAATCCAACAACTTGTTGAAGAAGGCATTTGATTTATCGCCCGGTACAATCCTGAAATTCAATTATACAGACCAAAATGGCGCTGAACAGACCGAGACTTGGGAAGCCTTTACGGATGCCTACAATTACAGCTATCTCTATTGCAGCTCAACGAAGAGTTCTGCCTATTATGTCAACGATGGGAACATGTTGTATTTTACTACCTTTTACGGGAGTAAGCACTCTTTACTCTACTATTTTTACCTCACGGCATTCAAAGTGTTGCTTGGCCATTACGAAAATCTGAAGATATCTGACCAACTTCCTTTGAATACCCTTCCAAACAGGAACGGGATGATTTGGATCCATGATTTTATCGCACCCTTCACCAATAGGGTCAAAGCCAACTATTCCATGCTACAAACTGGAAGCGATGATCCATACCACACCCAATCATTGACACTTACATCGAGAATTGATCTCTCTGTTTTCGGCAGGTGCAGGAATGAGAGTAGTGGAACCATATTAGTAAATAACAATCGAATTGAGAAATTTACCTTCTCCAGTGATAAAATCAAAATTGAAGCGACATGCGCAAGTCTATAATCCTGATATTTATATTCCTTCCACTTCTTGGCTTTACCCAAAGCAAACTAGGTTTTCAGAAAGCCGACAGCCTCTCTTATCAATATTACCTGAAGGGTGAGTGGAATAAATTGATCACGCTGACCAATGTTGCTTTCAACGAAGGAGTTGATTCCAAATTTATTCGTCAGCGCGCAGGCTATGCCAATTTTATGACCGGCGACTATACCTCGGCGGGAATTCAATATAAAAAGGCATTGGCATTTGATCAACAAGATGAATTAACAAAGGAATATCTCTACTATTCTGCCCTAAATTCCGGTTCCGAAAATTCCCGGTACTATGCTGGTAACCTTTCTGCTCAAACGATAAAAAAACTTGGCCTCAAACGATTCAATCCTGTCGGGTATATTGATACGGAGTATAGTATGAAAACCAATCAGACGACAACCCGTTCGAATCAAGTCTACTACCGGTTTGGTATTCAATCAGAATTGGGATACAAGGTTTCGCTCTACCAGGGATTTTCCTATTACGAACAGATTATCAGCAACGTACTCACCAGGCAGCCCGAATATGTGGCCATTTTTAAGTGGAGTTTGAATCCGGTTTGGCAGATCAAGGGTGGCTACCACCATCTTTTCACAAATGTTGGCAACATCTCCTATCCGGGAAATCTTGGTCTGATCGCGCTTGCTGCGCATCTGAACCGCTTTACATTTGAGACAAATGCTTCAATGTTAAAAGCTTCTTCCGCAATAACAAAACAAGTAGGATTACAAACAGGAGTAGTTCTACCGGGCAGATCGAATTTATACATTACAGTATCATTGGTGGGAATGTCTGAAAGTGGTTCCCTTCGTGCCATCTACTCACAGACAGCCGGTCTTAAATTGTCAAAGAACCTATGGGCGGAAGGAAATATTACGCTGGGAAATCTAAAAAATTACAACACTTTCAACTCCCTGTACGTATATAACCCTGCAGATCCTACCATGTTCAGATCAGGGATTTCCCTGGCCTATTTCATTGGCAAACATCTGTCAGTTCTGGGTAATTTCACATTCGATCAACAAAAGATGAGTAACAGCACAAACAATAATTACTATTATCAATATTCATATTCAGGAGGATTAAAATGGAAACTTTAAGGAAATTTTGGATAACAGCGGCAATATTTTTGATGTCTCTTTCAATGCAGGCTCAAAACATTACCGATTTACAGGCAGCTTTCAGCAAGAGCTATATTGCAGAAAATCAAAAGAATTATACTCTGGCAATAGACGAGATGAAACCGGTTTACAAGGAGGACGATTACAACTCCAACATCCGGCTGGGATGGCTAAATTACCTGGCCAAACAATACGGGGAATCCATTACCTTTTACAGAAAAGCAATCGCGTTAAAACCTTATGCTATTGAGGCCAGACTGGGTTGCGTCAAGCCCCTGAGTGCTATCGAAAATTGGGAGAAAGTAAAAGAGCAATACCAGGAAATACTAAAAATAGATCCATTAAATACGACGACGAACTACTGGCTTGGAGTCATTTATTTCAATAGAAAAGATTACAAGACAGCCACAAATCTCTTCGAAAAAGTGGTCAACCTTTATCCGCTTGATTACGATTCGGTCATTATGCTGGCCTGGGCTAAGCTGAACAACAACAGCCATACGGATGCGAAATTATTGTTTCAACAGGCTTTGATCATTCGTCCCAACGACAGTTCGGCATTGAGCGGATTGCAATTGATCAACAAGTGGCTGGAGGCTAATCTAAAATCGCCTGTTAAGTAATTAAATATCAACACACTTGCTGCATATATTTTAGTTTGAATGGACTTTGAAATGATGGAAAATGAATCCTTAAGCCTAGTTTCTTAAAATAATGTGGGATTGTAGACGATTTTTTGAAAATTATCTTCTACTTTCACGTACTGTAAAACAAACTCATCCCGAGTTTTCCATTCAAACTATACCAGATGATAAAAATTGTACTACGCAACTTGCTGGTTCTGGCTATTCTTGCGGTAGGAGTGAATCTAAAGGCTCAAAATGGCCTATCGTTCGACAAGTACAAGACCAATTCCGAAGTTCAGAAAGCGCTGACATTGTTGCAGCAAAAATCACCTGCCACCACCGCTCTCCACAAAATTGCAGAGAGTCCTGGAGGAGAGCCTATTTACGTTCTGGAAATTGGTAAAGAACTCAAAAACGTGCCAGCCATTTTTGTTGGGGCGAATTTCGAGGGAAAAACCCCACTCTCTACCGAAGGAGCGCTCTACCTTGCAAAAATGCTCCTCGATTCGGCCAACTATACACGGAAGGTGAAGTGGATGATCCTGCCATTGCCCAATCCGGATGCTACTATCGGTTACTTTTCAAATGTTAAGTGGGAACGCACTGTCAACGATGCAGCAGTCAATGATGACAAGGACGATCAGCTTAACGAAGATGGTCCGGAAGATCTCAACGGTGACGGATGGATTACTCAAATCAGGGTGGAGGATCCGGAGGGTACCTATATTATTTCCGACAAAGATCCGAGGATCATGGCCAAAGCAGATCCTGCCAAAGGGGAAAGGGGCAAATTTAAACTCTATCCGGAAGGTATTGACAACGACAGCGACGGAGAGATCAATGAAGACGGTCCGGGCGGAATCAATCCGGGGATCAATTTTCCGCACCTGTTTAAATCCAATGCCAAAGAGACTGGATTGTGGCCGGGAGAAGCTCCCGAAACATACGGCGTCATGAAGTTTATTTTCGATCATCCCGAAATTGCCATGGTGTACACCCTTGGTACCTCTGATTTCTGCATGGCCCCTCCGCGCGGTGGACGAAAAGGTGGAGCCAATATGGAGAGCCTTAAGATACCTGCCCGTTTTGCCTCACGCGTTGGCGCCGATCCTGATAAGACCTACTCGATGAAAGAGGTGGTTGAGCTTTTCAAAACGGCCATGCCCAGCCGTGGCGGACAGGAGATGAATGCAGAGGCAGTGGCCGGGTTTCTTGGACTCGGAGCGGCTGTCAATCCACTGGAGGAAGACCTGAAATTTTATACAGATCTTTCCGATAAATACAAAGCTTACCTGAAAGCAAAAGGTTTTTCAACGGATCGTTTGGCTGCTGACCCCGACAAGGATGGATCATTTGAACTTTGGGCATACTACCATCTGGGTGTTCCATCCTTTAGCATGAATCTTTTCACCCTGCCAAAACCGGCCGAACAAAAACCAAAGGATATGGGGCCAAGAGAGATGGGACCAAGGGAATCTGTTTCGCGAACCACTGACCCCGACGAAAGGGAAAAGACCATTTTGGCTTATATTGATAAAAAACTCAGCGGGGCAGGATTTGTGAAATGGCAGCCTTACACCCATCCAACCCTCGGAAAAGTTGAAATTGGAGGAATTGTACCTTTTGTAACATCTACCCCACCCGTCACCCAAATAGACTCATTGTGTAAAGTACAACTTCCATGGCTGTTGACCCTGTCCAAAAAACTACCCGATATTCAGTTGATGAAGGAGGTAGTTACAGATTTGGGTGCCGGTGTCTACAGACTCGAATTGTTTGTCGAAAACAATGGTGCACTGCCGTACCCAATTGCCATGGGTGCTAAAAACAAGCAGCCTGCCCCAGTTGTGGTGATCCTCGAAGGCGAAAATCTTCAATTCCTGGAAGGATACGCCCGCACACCGCTCGGCGATATTGGAGGCAATCAGGTCAAAAAACTTACCTGGACCATCAAAACGGACAAGAAAGCCCTGAAGGCGCACATCGAATCACCGCTGTTCGATGCTACTGTAAAACAAATTAAGATTGGAGGTTAATCATGAGAAAATTATTCATATTGTTCGCATTTTGCTGTTTAACCTTCACGGTAGTGGCTGAAAACAAGGCAAAAATTGAAGTTCCGTTGCGGTTCGACCGGTATTATACCTACGATGATGTTGTTGAGGCGCTTAAGCTTCTACATTCTACCTTTCCTGATCTTACCAAACTTGATGTGATCGGAAAAAGTGAGGAGGGACGTGATATTTATGCCCTTACCGTCAACAATGCAAAAACAGGTGAAGCTCTTTCAAAACCAGGAGTCTATGTAGATGGGAACATTCATGGCAATGAAATACAGGCTGGTGAAGTGTGCCTCTATTTTGCCAATATGTTATTGACTAAATATGGAGAGAACGATAAAATCACCAAGGTTGTAGATAAGAATGTCTATTACATTATCCCGGTCGTCAATGTAGACGGAAGGTATCATTTCTTCAAGGAGGCCCAAACCCCTAGTTCCGACCGAAGTTTCAGAATCCCCAAAGATGACGACCGCGATGGTCTGGTGGACGAAGATGGCCCGGATGATTTGGACGGCGATGGCAACATCTGCATGATGCGTATCAAAGACCCGCTGGGCGATTACAAAACAGATCCTGAAGACAGCAGGTTGATGATACCAGTAAAACCTGGCGAGAAAGGCGAATGGACCCTATTGGGATCTGAAGGAATTGACAACGATAACGATGGAAAAATCAACGAAGATGGAGAAGGCTATTTCGATGGCAACCGCAACTGGGGCTACGACTGGCAACCAAATTATGCTCAGAACGGGGCAGGGAATTTTCCGCTTTGTGCACTGGGTATCAAGGCAATAGCCACATACATTCACCAACGGCCAAACATCATCGTCAATTTTGCCTTTCACAATTCTGGCGGAATGTGGCTACGCGCACCATCCATCAAGTCAGAATTGGTAGATCCAAAAGATGTTGCCGTCTATGACCTTATTGGTAAGAACGCCCTCAAAATGACTCCGGGCTACGTGTACCAACCTTCGTACGATCTCTACGACACGCATGGTGATACCGATTCACACATGTTTAACCTGGAAGGTTCCTACACTTTTGTAGGAGAACTTTTCATGAGAAGCCAGGAAACCTACCGTGAAAATATCAACAAGCCAGTTGTTCCGGCAGCAGAAACGGAATCCTCTCCAAGCAGAAGAGGGGGCAGCCCTGAAGAGAGCAGGGAACAGATTAAATTCAACGACTATCTTGGCTTGAACGAGTTGTACAAAGAGTGGAAACCATTCAAACATCCAACATATGGCGATATTGAAATTGGAGGCTGGGTGAAGATGAGTTCCCGTTTACCCCATCCTTTTATGCTTCCTGAACTGGTTCACCGCAATGCCATGGTAGTTTTGTATGCAGCCGAACAGACTCCTGAGATTAGCATGGAGATTTTCGATGTAAAGGAGATAGGTAAAAATCTTCACCAGGTAAGGGTTCGTCTCAAGAATGCAAAGGGACTTCCAACCATGTCGTTCAAATCAATAAGTACCAGATTATATACACAGGATATGCTCAGGGTTACCGGTGCCAAAGTAGTCGCTTCCGGTAAAATCACAGACCTGAGAAACAACAAAATCAGTTATCAGGAGCACAAACCTGAAACTATCTATACTTCGGTTCCGAGTTATGGATTTGCGGAATACCAGTTTCTGGTGGAAGGTAAGGGAGAAATCAAGATCAATTACAGCTCCAGAAAGGCCGGTAATCTCGTGAAAACTGTAAAACTTTAAGCAGAACGAATATAAATAAGCATTTGATACGGTCCGGTTTTTTTAAACAAGGTTCATTTTGGCCGTTTCACTAGGCATTTTTACTATATTTGGCGACTAAAAATAAACTTTAGAAGAAAATAAAGTGGGAATTTTACAGGAAAGACTATCAAAATTTGATCTGCCTCAAAAGATTATGGCGGCAGGTATTTACCCTTATTTCAGGGTTATTGAATCGGATCAGGATACCGAAGTTACGATAAACGGCAAAAAAGTCCTGATGTTTGGATCGAACAGTTATCTCGGTCTGACCAACCATCCAAAGATCAAAGAGGCATCCAAAAAAGCCATTGATAAATATGGTTCCGGTTGTGCTGGTTCACGTTTTTTAAACGGGACTCTGGACATTCACATTGAGCTCGAAGAAAGATTAGCCAAATTTACCGGGAAAGAAGGCGCACTTTGCTTTAGTACCGGCTTTCAGGTTAACCTCGGCGTTGTTTCGGTTCTAACAGGCAGAAACGACCACGTGCTTCTTGATGAACTGGATCATGCTTCCATCATCGAAGGCAGCAGGTTATCCTTCTCCAGGGTACTGAAATTCGCCCACAACGACATGAAGTCGCTCGAAAGCAAATTAAAACACTGTACCCATGACAGTATCAAATTGATTGTCGTAGATGGAATATTTTCCATGGAAGGTGATATCGTCAACTTACCTGTAATTGTGAAACTGGCTAAAAAATACAACGCCACAATCATGGTGGATGACGCTCACTCACTTGGTGTGATTGGCGTCAATGGTGCCGGAACTGCATCCCACTTCGGTCTGACCGATAGTGTGGACCTGATCATGGGCACTTTCTCCAAATCATTTGCTTCACTGGGAGGCTTTATTGCCTCCGACAAGGATACCATAAATTTCATCAAACACAGTTCCCGTACGCTTATTTTCAGCGCCAGCATGACGCCTGCATCAACTGCAACGGTTCTTGCAGCACTCGACATCATGGAAAGTGAACCGGAAAGGATCAAACATCTTTGGAGTATCACCAATTATGCCCTGAAAGGCTTTAAATCGATGGGATTCGATACCGGCAAATCAGAATCGCCCATCATTCCATTGTTCATCCGTGATGACTACAAAGCACTGATGCTCACAAAAATACTATTAGAGGACGGCATCTTTGTCAATCCCGTTGTTTCACCAGGCGTACCAAAAGAGGACAGCCTGATCAGGTACTCCCTGATGGCCACACACACCAAAGAGCAGGTGAATATTTCCATCGAAAAAATTACGGCCGCAGCTAAAAAACTGGGCATCCTGGCGTAGACTCTTTAAATTGGAAAATGTGAAAATGTGGAAATGTGACCCTTCGACTTCGCTCAGGGACCGGATGCAATTTCTATATTTTCCAATTTTCACATTTAATAAAACCGCTTCATGAAAAAAGTAGTTCTAATAACTGGCATCTCCTCTGGTTTCGGAAAAGAGACGGCATCATTGCTGGCAAAAGCCGGACACACGGTTTATGGAACGGTTCGTAAGGCCGGTGGATCCGATCCGCTGGTAAATGAGTTGCTGATGGACCTTACCGATGGAAAATCAATTAAGGCTGTCGTGGAGACTGTGCTACAAAATGAAGGACGAATAGATGTGCTGATCAACAACGCAGGAATGCATACAGGCGGACCCCTCGAAACGCTTCCCTTCGAGACCATTCAGCTTCAGATGCACACCAATTTTCTGGGACTTGTCCAGCTTAGCCAATCCATATTGCCCATTATGCGCAAACAGGGCGGCGGCACCATCATCAACTTTGGCTCCATTGGCGGGTTGATGGGCCTTCCTTACCAAGGCATCTACTCAGCCGGCAAATTTGCCATTGAAGGATTCAGCGAGGCGCTTCGCATGGAAGTTAAACAATTCAACATCAAGGTAGTGGTGATCAATCCGGGCGATTTCCACACCAGCAATTCAGCCAACCGCAGAGGCTTTCTCTCTCCTTCCGGGGAAGGTGATCCATACCAGGCCCAGTTCACCAAGACACTCTCTATCATCGAAAACGATGAATCCAAAGGTTGGGACCCCAAAATCCTGGCAAAAAAACTGGTTCGTATTGTCGAATGTAAGAATCCCTGTCATCGTTACATCATTGCATCGTTGGAACAAAAGCTCGCCGTTGTTCTAAAATATATCCTACCGGGAAAGCTCTTCAGCAAAATTTTGAGGGATCACTACGGGATCAAATAGTGGGTTGTGAGGAGAAAGGATTATTTTTGCATCTTTCTTTCGGATCTTCACACTACTACTATGAAACTTACTACAATTATTCTTGCCCTTCTTTTGGGCAATAACCTGATTGCGCAACCCAAACAACCTGTAGATTTTGTCAATCCCTTTATCGGGACCGGCGGTGAAATGGGCGTTGGATTTGGCAATATGTTTCCCGGCGCGGCCTACCCTTTTGGCATGATCCAGCTTAGTCCCGACAATGGCGGACAGAACTGGCAATACAGCAGTGGCTATCATTATCCCGACAGCCTGATCGTCGGATTTTCGCACACCCATTTAAGCGGTACCGGAGTTGCCGACTATTGCGACATTTCGGTGATGCCGACTATTCAGCCAATCCTGGAAAAATATTTTACCCAAAGCGACCAGACAGTCAGTGAAATCATTTCCGAAAAAGGAGTTAATCCAAACGGTTTTATAGATCGGGATGGACATCCCGGTCCTTTTGACAAGCATTTTCTGCTTAAATACAGTTCTGTCATTTCGCATGCTACCGAAAAGGCCTCTCCCGGATATTACAGGGTCAAACTTCCCGAAGACGACATCGATGTGGAACTGACTACCGGAGAACTGGCGGCGATGCATCGTTACCAGTTCAAAAAAAATGCAGACCAGCAAAGTATCATCCTGAATCTCGGATTTATCAATACAGACCGGACAACAGATGCGATGGTGCATTACAGGTCGCCGGAATTGGTCACCGGTTACCGCTTTTCTGTAGGCAAAGCCAATCAACGGGTCTTTTTTGCCATGCAATTTTCCCGTAAAATAGAAAAGCATCAGTTTTTCCTGACTGAAGAATCGGATGGAACAACGATAGCCAAAGGCAAGCATCTGGCCGCTGCCTTCTCATTTGACGGCAGAGTAAGTCAGGAACTTTTGGTAAAGGTGGCCATTTCATCCGTCAACGAAGAGGGGGCATTGGCCAACCTGAAAACTGCCGATCCGTTTGGCTGGAATTTTGACAAGATGCACCAGGCTACCCGGGAAAAATGGAACAGTGAACTCTCCAAAATAGGAATCACAACATCCGATTCTATCAAAAAGAGCATCTTCTACACTTCGCTCTATCACAGCTATTTGGCGCCGTACCGATTTTCGGATGCCAACGGATATTACAAAAATTTCAATCAGGTACCCGAAAAAGCAGAAGGCTACACGCACTATACCCTGTTGTCGTTGTGGGATACCTTCCGGGCAGAGAATCCGCTGTTGCTGCTCATGCAACCGGAAATTGAGGAAAACATCATTCATTCCATGCTGGCAAAATACCGACAGACCGGTGAATTGCCCTATTGGGAAATTTCGGGCAATGAAGGTGGGTCAATGATTGGATACCACGCGGCGGTTCTGATTGCCGATGCCTTATCCAAAAAGGTGGGGAAATATGATACGGATGAAATTTACAAGGCATTGCTACAGGTATCCGAAACCGACCGGAAAGGATTGGGGTTTTACCGTCAATACCATTTTGTCCCGACCGACAAGGAAAAAAACGGAACCGTATCGAAAACACTCGAATACAGCTACGATGACTGGTGCATCGCGCAGGTAGCCAAATTGCTTGGAAAGAAAGCTGATTACGAAAAATATATGAGTCGCTCGGCTTACTACAAAAATTTATACGATCCCACCTATCACCTTTTCAGGGGAAAAAACAGTGACGGCACCTGGTATGAACCATTTCACCCACGTTTCGCGGAATATGGTAACCCCCATTGTGTGGAGGGCAATACCTGGCAATATTCGTTTTTCGCTCCGCATGATATGCCCGGCCTGACAAAGCTGATGGGAGGCGATAGCGGAATGGAAGTGATGCTCGACAGCCTTTTCACCCAAACCAGCGAGTTACTCGGAGAGGATACAGAGGATGTGACAGGTCTTATTGGTCAATATGCACACGGCAACGAACCAAGCCACCATGTTGCCTATCTGTACGACCAGATCGGAAAGCCCAAAAAGAGCCAGTTTTATACCAACAAAATCATCAATACCCTTTACGGCAACGGTCCAGAAGGGTTGTGCGGCAACGAAGATTGTGGCCAAATGTCGGCCTGGTATGTCTTTAGTGCGATTGGCATCTACCCTGTTAATCCTGTCGATGGAAGGTACTATTTCGGAAGCCCTCAGTTTGAAGCTGCCGCGATCAACCTGCCAAACGGAAAAATCTTTTCAGTCAAGGCAAACAAGGTCTCTCCGAAAAATATTTATATCCAAAGTATAAAGCTGAATGGCAACAAACTGAACCGCTCTTTCATCACCTACGATGAATTGCGGAAAGGGGGTGAGCTTGTTTTCGAGATGACTGACAAGTAAATATTTCCCTTTGCCCTTCATTAATGTCAATAGAGCTTCAAGAAATCCAAGATCCTCTCTTCAAATTAGAGTTGGCCCTTTGCCCGTCAGGGCATTAATGTCAATAGAAATTCAAGTCGTAACAAATGCCGATTCCCCGTATGGGGATAAACGATTGTCAATTCTCATACAAACACAATTATTGATGCATCCCTGATCGTCATTGATCCCCTGACGGGGAAACCTGAACCTCTAATATTCTCTTTCTATTGAAATTAATGCCCTGACGGGCAAATCGAAACGAATATCCATTACCCCAACTCCGCAGGAGTTTACTGTGAATAACCTCCGGTTTCAACCGGAGGAGATAGAAGAGTAGTAGCAAAGAAGAACTCCGCAGGAGTTTCCCTATCCCATGTCACCTACGAAGATCTTAAGCAGGAAGGGATATTAGAGGTTGAGATGATCAACAAATAAAATTTTGCATCTTTGGGTTTCAGACAAAAAGATTCAAGCAAAATTGCTTAAGATCACTATAAATCATATATTTGCGTTATGAGCAAGAAAGATTTCATATTGAAGCGAGTTGTTGATGTTGTGAACCAGACAGCTCCAAATTCAGAGGTTTACTTGTATGGATCCAGAGCCAGAGGAACTTCAAAAAAAGTCTCTGACTGGGATTTTTTAGTATTGTTGAACTCGCAAAATGTTTCATTCGATTTTGAAACAAAGTTTATGGATAACTTTTATGAAATTGAACTCGAAACCGGTGAGGTTCTTTCCCCTTTAATTTATTCAAAACAAGATTGGCTAACAAAACATAACGCATCTCCTTTGTTCTCAAATATCAAAAAAGAAGGAATTAGAATTGTATGAC
>JAVHPO010000018.1:0-1401 GCA_036170635.1 Prolixibacteraceae bacterium
CTCAAATCCGTTGGCTGTATTAAAGTTCCCAGTTGTGTTGGAAAAACCCGATAGATAGCCAAAAAAAGTATTGGCTAAAGTATAGTCTATTCTTCCTGCTTGCTGGTTATTAACCCTGATGGTAAAAGGTACATTATCGGTAGTGCCAATAAAATTGGTGCCGTCAACAGTACTGGCATTGCCTGTGGTTGACCAACCGCCTGCAGCTGAGATAGCAGACCATGATGCCAGACCTACGGCATCAGATGTAAGAACTTTTCCTACTCCGGGGCTGCCACCTTGTATTGTTAGAGTTCCTGCTATGGTTGTGTTACCATTTTTGAGTACTGTGAAGGCGTTGGAACGGGCAGCATAACTGGTACCATTGCCTATCACGAACACTGGATCAGTCGCTACCCAGGTGGTGCTGTCGCCGGCTATCACATTGTACCTTCCCCCTACAAATGATCCATAAGCCTTTGCATAGGTATATACTCCCGTGGCTGCACTATAGTTGCCATTTGCATTGGAGTTCGCACCCAAGGCCACTCCGCATATTCCATTCGCAGCTGCTTTATACCCTGCTGCAAACGAATACAAGCCAAAGCCGGTAGTATATTTTCCCATGGATACAGATGCGTCTCCTAAAGCCTTCGTATTCCTTCCCATGGCCACCGAATTATCTCCCATGGCAAAGGAATTATATCCAAATGCTACAGTACTGGAGCCAAAGGCTTTGGTGTTGATGCCACATGCGATAGAATAAGCACCAATGCTATCTTGATCCCATTTCGCTCCGCTTACAATCCCTGCTCGTAAAGCACTTTTTTCAGGAACCCACATGAATCTTGTTCCTGCTCCGGAAATAGGAGTTGTCCCTGTAGTCCCTGAAAATAGAACACTACCGTTATTCACCTGAAACGTGGCAACAGGTGATGTAGTATTGATACCAATATTGGTTCCTGTGTTAAACAGGAATGCGCTGGATACCCAGTTTGTACCATCACCACGCATTGTATTGTTCAGCGGCGCCACAGCGAGTGTTGTTTTGGAAGAATCAGCCTGATTCCCTGCTTCGTTAGCATAAAGAGCATAAGGCACGCTCAGAAGTTCTGAAGCACCAATGTCTGTATAATTCGTTCCGCCTTCAGGATCAATTTCAACCTGCATATACTTGGCTTTTTGCGACCAGTCAATTGAAGAAAAAGGAGAAACACTGGTTTTTGTTCCGTCACCAATCTGCAGGGTTACCAAGCCAAACTGGTTGGTAATGGCATTATGTGTTTCCTGGTAAACAATGGTTCCTTCTGCAGAGGCTTCGTGAATGCTTACCCTGATACCCACTGCCTGATTTGCCATTATGTTGCCGCCTTTATCGCGGACGACAGCCTGGTAGTTGAACTTCTGGGGGGACTGGGCATA
>JAVHPO010000019.1:0-7126 GCA_036170635.1 Prolixibacteraceae bacterium
CTGGGTGTAAATCCGCATCCAAATTTTAGTTTGTACACGCCTGTTGTTACGATAAATGACCTAAAGTCAGTCAAAGAGTTTCCTGCCGCAAATATTACTTTGCACACTGCTGAGACAGCATACCTGAAAGTCCTGGATTATGCGGGTGCCTGCCTGGTCCGTGATGCTGTGGACCAGAGAATAATTCATGATGTAACTACAGGAATCCCAACTTTTTTTAATGGTGGCAATGGAAGTTCCAGCGGTATCATCGATACTCAAACCGCTGTTGGCGGGTGGCCCGAACTCAAAACACTTCCTGCGCCTGCCGACAGCGATGGTGATGGAATGCCTGATGCATGGGAGGATACCAACGGACTATTAAAAAATAGTTCATCAGACTCCCAGCTTACTACCGTGGATGGCAAATATCCCAACATTGAAGTCTATCTGAATAGCCTGGTAGCCACCATCACCGAAAACCAATTGAAGGATGGTTTGTATACTGTCGTCGCAGAGAACGCAAAAATAAATGCCGGAACGAATTTTCAGATGGATAGCACGACAGGAATACTGCATGTCAACCTTCGGGATAAAATTAAAATGATCAGGATATACGCGCTTTCAGGAGCTGGTGTTAAGGACCAAAATGGTTACGACACCAGCGCTGAGGTCTGTCTGAACGACTTAAGTCCGGGAATTTATATCATTTCCGTGACTGATGTTAACAGCGTGATATACGCGCAAAAAATTGTAAAATACCAGTAAATCCAGCAAATTGAGTTAAAGAAAATATAATGCCTCATTTTTTAAATTTGACCCCTCTAAATCTCCCCCAGGGGAGACTTCAGATTTCCATTCGGATCAACATCGGTGCATTACTCCCCTCCTTTGGAGGGGTTGGGGGAGGTCAAAAATTCCGCAAAAATAGTGTGACATTATAGTGTGAATATTAATTAAAACGTTGAAGTTCAATGATAAAACTGAAACATCTATTTTCCTTTCTCCTGATGCTGCTGGCTGCTTCAGCCATGGGAGGTAACTACGATTTTGTCGTTGCGAAGGATGGCAGTGGTGGCTATACCTCTATCCAAAAGGCCATCGATGCCTGCAAAGCATTCCCCGTCAGCAGGGTCACCATCTTTGTCAAAAACGGAATCTACAAGGAAAAGCTGGTTGTCCCATCATGCAATACTCAACTTTCCATCATAGGAGAGAGTGCCGACAGTACCATCATCACATTCGACGACTATTTCAACAAAATCAACAGGGGGCGGAACAGTACTTTTTATACCTACACCTTATTCGTGCAGGCCAACGATTTCAGGTTGGAGAATATCACGGTAGAAAACGCTGCGGGTCCTGTCGGACAGGCGGTTGCGCTTCATGTGGAAGGAGACCGGTGCGTTTTTATCAATTGTCATATTCTTGGTAATCAGGATACTTTGTATGCTGCTGGAAAATTTAGCCGTCAGCTCTTCAACAACTGCACCATCGAAGGTACAACCGATTTTATCTTTGGTGAAGCGACAGTCGTTTTTGAAAAATGCACGGTTCACTGTAAAACAGATTCCTATCTGACAGCAGCCAGCACACCTGAGGGCAAGCCCTTTGGTTTTGTTTTCCTCAGTTGCAGGATAACAGCATTCGAAAAGGCAAAAAAAGTGTACCTCGGCCGACCCTGGCGCAACTATGCCAAAGTTGCTTTTCTGCACTGCGAAATGGGTTCTTTTATATTGCCTGAGGGATGGCACAACTGGTCGAAACCCGAAAGCGAAAAGAGTACTTTTTTTGCCGAATATGGGAATTCAGGGGAAGGCGCGGCAACCGTTAACCGGGTTTCCTGGTCGCATGTTCTAACTGAAAATGATGTGGCTAAATATAGAAAAGATTCTATTTTTGCACCCTTTGGCTGGGAAAAAGCCGGAGATGTGAAATGGTACAATTTGGATAACAAATAAATATCAATTGATCTGATGAAGCAAATATCTTTACTTTTTATAGCATTGCTGGGTCTGATATATTCAGAAAAGATTCAAGCACAAGGGGTTCCCTCAGCTTCCAATGTTTGGGTAGCCGACAATGGCGATGGAACTTACAAAAATCCCATTCTGTATGCCGACTATTCCGATCCCGATGCCATCCGTGTCAACGACGATTATTACATGGTGGCCTCCTCTTTTAACTGCATTCCCGGTTTACCAATCCTTTATTCGCGCGATCTGGTCAATTGGGAACTGATCGGTTATGCCCTTCAAAAACAGCCTCCTTTTGAAGTATTCGACAAGGTGCAGCACGGTAATGGTGTGTGGGCTCCTTGCATACGTTACCACAAAAATGAATATTACATCTACTATCCCGATCCGGATTTTGGCATTTATATGGTAAAGACATCCAACCCTTCCGGCCCCTGGTCGGAGCCACTGCTGGTTCAGGCGGGCAAAGGATTGATTGATCCTTCACCGCTTTGGGATGAAGATGGCAAGGCCTACATGGTGTATGCCCTTGCCGGGAGCCGTGCAGGTGTTAAAAGCGTCATCCTGGTAAGTCATATGAACAACGAAGGAACCGCCTTGACCGGAAACAGTGTCATGGTATTCGACGGGCACAAGGCTCATCCTACCGTGGAAGGTCCTAAGATATACAAACGGAATGGCTATTATTATATTTTTGCACCTGCCGGGGGAGTTTCTACAGGCTGGCAACTGGTTCTTCGTTCCAAAAATATTTTTGGACCATACGAAACCAGGATCGCCATGGAGCAGGGCAAAACCGGTATCAACGGACCGCACCAGGGAGCCTGGGTGGATACCAAAACCGGCGAGCACTGGTTCCTCAATTTTCAGGACCTCGATGCTTATGGCCGTGTGGTTCACCTGAATCCTTTGAAATGGGTCGATAACTGGCCTGTCATCGGAACAGATGAAGATGGAAATGGAACAGGTAATCCCGTCAGAAACTATAAAAAACCCAATGTTGGCAAGAGCTATCCGGTTACGACTCCACCCGAAAGCGACGAATTCAACACGGCTCAACTTGGTTTGCAGTGGCAATGGCATGCCAACTACAAAACCACCTACGGATTTCCATCCGGAAATTTGGGGTTCTACCGGCTGAATTGTATTCCAAGACCAATTGAAGCGGTCAATCTTTGGGGCATCCCCAACCTGATGCTTCAGAAGTTTCCCGCGCCGGAATTCACGGCTACCGCGAAATTAACCTTCGATGCCCGGTTCGACGGGGAGGAGGTTGGGTTGGTGATCATGGGGACGGATTATGGCGCACTATCCATCCTTAGAAATAATTCGAAACTTGAAATACGCTCGCTCTATTGCAAGCAAGCAGACAAGGCAGGTAAAGAGGAGGTTGCCGAATCCAGATCGGTTGATGGTTCTACTTTATGGCTGAGGGTTCAGGTTCGCAACGGAGCGGTTTGTAGTTTTAGTTTTAGTGCGGATGGTCAGGCGTTTGCGCCCATCGGGAAATCTTTCATTGCCCGTCCGGGGCGCTGGATTGGGGCCAAAGTTGGCTTCTATGCCTTGCGCAACGGTGTGATCAACGATGCTGGTTCAGCCGATATCGACTGGTTCAGAATTAAAAAATAAAAATATAACTTGATATTATGAGATCTTCTAAATCGTTAATAGCCCTTTTTGCAGTTGTCCTCTTTTCATCTGCTACCATCGCTCAACCTGATTCCCAAAAGGAAAGAAAATCAGATTTATACAAAGGACTCGAATTTAAAATGCCGGTCATCAAAGAACCAGTTATTCCTGCCAATTCAGTTTCGATTGTTGACTTTGGTGCCATTGGTGGCGGACAGGCGCTTTGCACGGAAGCCTTCTCGAAAGCAATTGATGCCCTTTCAAAAAAGGGTGGAGGACGGGTTGTAGTGCCTCGGGGCACCTGGTTTACAGGCCCTATCACTTTGAAAAGCAACATCGAACTCTACACCGAGGCAGGTGCGCTGATCCTGTTTTCTCCAGATAAAAATCTATATCCGCTTGTTAGTACCAATTTTGAAGGATTCAATACCTACCGTTGTACCTCACCGGTAAATGGCAGAAATCTCGAAAATGTTGCCATCACCGGCAAGGGTGTTCTGGATGGCTCAGGCGATGCCTGGAGATCAGTAAAGAAGGAGAAATTGACAGAAGCTCAATGGAAAAAGCTGGTTGCATCGGGAGGATTGTTGAGCGAAAATGGTAAAACCTGGTACCCATCCGAGCAATTCAGGGCAGGAGAAAAGATTGCCGAAATGAACGTCCCACGCCAGCTTAAGACCCAGGCTGAATTTGAAAAAATACGCGATTTTCTCAGGCCTGTGATGATCAGTTTGGTCTCCTGCAAAAAGGTGCTGATTGATGGTCCAACTTTTCAGAACTCACCCGCTTGGTGCATCCATCCGCTTCTCTGTGAGGATTTAACGGTGCGCAATACGACGGTAAAGAATCCATGGTATTCTCAAAACGGAGATGGGATCGACATCGAGTCCTGCAAAAACAGTCTGGTGTATGACAGCAATTTCGATGTAGGCGACGATGCAATTTGCATCAAATCTGGCAAAGACAAAGAGGGTCGCGACCGTGGCATTCCCAACGAAAATCTGATCATAAAAAATTGTGTCGTTTACCATGGACATGGCGGCGTGACGGTCGGTAGCGAGATGTCGGGAGGAGTAAAAAACATGCATGTCTCCAATTGTACCTTTATCGGGACTGATGTTGGATTGCGTTTCAAAAGTAATCGCGGAAGGGGTGGGGTAGTGGAGAACATCTTCATCTCGAATATCGAAATGATCAACATTCCGGCGCAAGCCATCTCTTTCGATCTTTTTTACGGAGGCAAATCTGCATCGGAGGCCCTGGATGAAGGCGATGCGAACAAAGAAACGGCCATTCCTGTTGCTTCAGCAGAAACCCCCCAATTCAAAAATATTACCATTAGGGATATCAATTGTAAGGGAGCCCTTCAGGGGCTTTTGTTAAAAGGCCTGCCTGAAATGAATCTTGAAAATATAACATTTGAGAATATTCGGATGGAGTCAAATATCGGAATGACTTGTGAAGATGCAAATGGAATCAAAATCAAAAATTTGTCTTTGTCAACCAAAAAGATGCCTTCGCTGGATTTTAAAAATAGCCGAAATGTTGTGTTGGATGGATTTAAATATCCGGAAACCACCAATCAGTTGTTCCACTTTTCCGGATCAAAAACAGAAAACGTGAAGTTGATAAATACGGGCATCGTTGAATCCGGCAAGCAGTTAACAGTGGGAAAAGAGGTACCGGCGAATGCAGTTCGGTTGATCAAATAGAGCATCTCTTTCTGTTCGAGGATTCCCTCACGACCAATTCGGTGGGAAGAACGATGGTTTTGAATGATCGATCCTTGTGTTCTATTTGGTGTAATATCAATTCTGCCGCCTTCTGTCCCATTAAAAATCCGGGTTGTGCAATCGTCGAAATAGAGGGTGAAACCACTTTTGAGAAAGGTTCGTTACTAAATCCGACAATCCCAAGATCCTCTGGAATTCGAATCCCTCTATCGCGGAGGTAGATCATTGAACTCAGGGCAGTCGTATCGTTGCCACAGAAAATGGCATCAGGAGGTACGGGTAGGCCCATTAGCTGCCTGACTGCATCAATTCCATCATCACTTCTCAGGGAATTGGTAACGACCAATGATTCATCGTATGCAAGATCATTTCTTGAAAGGGCCTCAATGTATCCGTTTTTTCGATCCAGGTAGGTTTGGAGATTTTGAGGACCTGCCATGTGGCCAATTCGTTTGTAGCCTTGATCGATCAGGTGCTGGGTAACCCTGAAACCTCCCATGAAATCATCCACCACTATCTTGTTGGTGTCAATTTCCGCGATGGTGCGGTCGAAAAGCACCAAAGGAATGTTCTTTTTTCGAAAGGTTTTCAAGTGTTCGTAATTGGTTGGTTCCATGGCTATGGAGATGATCAGTCCATCAACCCTGTTGGCTAACATGGAGTGAACGATGGAGATCTCTTTGTCGGCGAGGTCGTTCGACTGTGAGATCACGACGGTGTACCCGGCTTTGAAGGCAACCTCCTCCACTCCACTGATGACGGCAGAGAAGAAATATCGGTTAATGAGCGGCACCACGATTCCAATGGTGTTTGATCTCTTGTTTCTTAGGTTGGAAGCCAGGGTATTTGGTCTGTAACCCACACTGTTAGCTAAGGAGATTATTTTTTCCCTTGTCTTCAGACTAATTCGCGGATTGTTTTGTAATGCCCTTGAAACAGTTGAGGCAGAGATGTTTAGCTCTCTGGCAATGTCATGTATGGTTGGATCTGTTTTTTTATGCATTTCAATAATCAAAGAGGTACAAATATGGTGAAATTTTCATTTTCATTTCAAATATACAAAATATTTATGCAATCGATTGCGCAATTGTGAATAACTAATTATATTTGTGCCGGAGTTAAGTCACTTTAGTTCACTCTAGTCACTTTAGTTCACTCATTAAAAATAAATACCCAAAACTATGACCATCCATTTCGAAGAACGGTTTGCTTCCCATCCTTCCGATGTCAAGCACTACGACACGCAACAACTCAGGGAACATTTTCTGATTGAAAAATTAATGGAAGCAGATAAGATTCATCTTGTCTATTCCCATTACGACCGCTACATTACAGGTGGGGCAGTCCCAGTTACCACTCCTCTCGAACTTACCGCCATTGAACCGCTTAAAGCCCCATTCTTTTGCCATCGTCGCGAACTGGGCATCATCAATGTTGGAGGTAAAGGAACTGTTACAGTCGATGGAAAGGTCTATAACATGGATTTCAAAGAGGCCCTTTACATTGGGAAAGGATCCGAAATGATTCTTTTTAGTTCGGAAAATGCGAACCAACCCGCCCGGTATTACATGAATTCAGCCCCAGCGCACAAAGAGTTTCCAACCCGCCATATAACCCTGAAGGATGCGAATGTTCTTCAAATGGGATCGCAGCAGACTTCTAACGAAAGACAGATCAATCAGTTGTTAATTAGTAAGGTGGTTGAAACCTGCCAACTGCAGATGGGAATGACAGAACTTCGACCCGGAAGCGTATGGAATACAATGCCTGCGCACACCCATAGCCGCCGGATGGAGGTCTACTTCTATT
>JAVHPO010000020.1:0-1392 GCA_036170635.1 Prolixibacteraceae bacterium
CTCCTTCTCTCCACCCTCACAAAATCAACAGCATACCGTCATTGCGAGGAGGCACGACGAAGCAATCTACTGATTTACAGTCAAATATACTGTGAGCCAGTCGCGACAATATTTGATAATAGATCGTCGCGCAATGCAAATTATGACAGATGATATGTATCTATCATTGCGAATCCGATATCCTTTCTACTCCTCCCAATTTTCCACAGAATCATTTCTTATCTTCACAACAAATTTCTGAGCTTTAATTTATAGAGAAGGATTAACGATGCGGAGAAAGAACTTACTTGCAATTGTACTTTTTCTAACTTTCAGCTGTTTGGCAAATGCCCAATCGCTCGATTTCTACCTGAAAAAGGGACTCGAAAACAGTCCGCTTCTCAAAGAGTTCAACAACCAATTACTCTCGGGTACGCTCGATAGTTTGTTGACCAGCGCCACCTACAAACCACAAATCAACCATGTTTCACAAGCCCTGTACGCACCTGTCGGCAAAAATCTAGGATATGAGGAAGCAATTACCAATGGGGGCAATTTTTCTGCCCTTGTCAACCTGGTGCAACCGCTGCTCAACAAACGGATCAAAGAGAGCCAGTTCAGGGATATTTCCCTTTCCAATCAGGCCATTGGGGTCAATGCGAAGCTGACCGAAACGGATCTCAGGCTCGGAATTACGGCACAGTATCTTACTGCATATGCGGACTTCCGGCAAATCCAATTTATCCAGTCCACCCTGAATCTGCTCAAAGAGGAGCAGGAGATTTTGAAATCGTTGGTGGATCAGGGCATCTATCTCCAGACCGACCGAATGAACATGGCGCTCGCTATCACCAACCAGGAGATAGCCATCAAGCAGGGTATGATCCAGTATAAAAACGACCTGGGGTTGCTAAATTTCATATGCGGTATAACCGATCACTCCAGCGCTGTACTCGAGAAACCTGAAATGATGCTCCGCAACACTTTCGACATCAACGACTCTCCTGCAATGATAAAATTCCGAATTGACAGTTTGAAAAACATCAACAGCAGGCATTTGATTGACCTGAACTACCGTCCTAAACTGAGTATTGTTGCTGATGCAGGATTTATGGCCTTCTCGCCTGAAAATATTCCACACAATTTCGGCACGAGTTTCGGATTAAACTTCGCGCTCCCCATCTACGACGGCAAACAACGCAAATTACTGCAAGACAAAACATTGCTGACTGAAAACAGCAGGATGAATTACAGACATTTCTACTCCGCTCAATATCTGCAGCACCTGAACCAACTTACGGAACAGCTAAAACTCACGGATGATTTGATTTTGGGAATAAAAAGTCAGCTGACTGAACAGGAAAAACTTATTGCGATATACAAAGTGGAGATTACGAGGGGGCTGGTTCGGTT
>JAVHPO010000021.1:0-2510 GCA_036170635.1 Prolixibacteraceae bacterium
GCAAAATCGTGGGATCACCTTCCCGGATTCAAAACCGATTATCTCGGCAAACTGGGCGGGGAGCAAGGCCTTTCGGCAAAATCAGGTGATGTCATCAAAATCGGCAAAAAGTCGATTGTCTGTAAATATTGGCAATCGACCGATTCGATCGTCGACCTGACATCAGCCATCTCCAAATCATATCCCGTTTTTGCCTATGCATTTACCATGGTTGAAGCCGCCGAAGATGGCGTTCAACTAATCGGCCTGGGAACCAACGACGGGGCAACTTTGTTCGTCAACGGAAAACAGGTTTACGACTATCCTGCCTCGCGCGGCGTCAAAATCGATGGCGACCTGATCCCTGTCCTTCTGAAAAAAGGAACCAACACGCTTCTTTTAAAAGTCGAGCAGCATGGCAACAAATGGGGATTTGCCCTGAGATTTCACGAATTTTCGGCTGCCGATGCCCTTGAAAGAGGCGATCTCTTCAAAATATGGGCCAATGAATCCGGAACCGCAAGCGTCGACTCCTCGTATTCTCCGGAGGTTTTGAACCACATAGTTCAAAAAGTAACTGTAACCATCAGCGACATACACGGCACTGAGATCCTGAAGGAGGATCGTACTGCCAATTTTTATGCCCCCCTTAAAATCCCGTCAGCCAATTACCAGCCTTACCTGGCAACGGTTACCGTTCAGCTGAAATCTGGGAAGAGATTGCAACGAACGAGCGAATTCACTGCAGGAAAGCGAATCGAATATGCACTTTTCAGTCATGGAAAATCTGATTACCGGATCATCATTGCCAACAATGCTTCAGAATCAGAAAAATGGGCCGCCATTGAGCTTCAGCATTGGCTGAAAGAGATCAGTGGGGTAGAACTTCCGCTTCTCCCAGAAGATCCAGGCTACAAAGGTCCTCAAATCGTCATCGGCAAATCTTCCCTTTCAACCACTCGCCCCCTCACCCCCTCGTCCCCCTCGTCCCAGTCGTCCGAGTCATCCCAGTCATCCCAGTCATCCCAGTCCGCTTCCACCGAAGAATCCTTCCACTACTACAACTCCGGCCCCAACATCTTCATTACCGGAGGCCGTCAGCGCGGCACCATGTACGGTGTCTTCGAATTTTTGGAAAGAGAACTGGGCTGCCGTTGGTATACCCCTACCGTGAATGTGATCCCAAAACGGGAGGAACTTAAATTTGTTTGGTTCGACCATGCCGAAAAACCGGGCATCCGGGTACGGAATGACTTCTATTTTGAGGCTTTTGATCCGATCTGGGCCACCCGCAACAAGATGAACGGGGCCATGGGCTACCGCGAACAACCCGGCGGTATCGAGAGTTACTGGGCGGTTCATACATTTTACCCACTGATGCCACCTGAAGAATTCTATAAAAAACATCCCGAGTATTACAGTCTGATCGATGGTAAACGGATTTATGAACAGGCACAACTTTGTCTCACAAATCCGGATGTGTTGCGCATTATTACGGACAGAATCAAAAAACGGATGCGCGAAAGTCCTGAATACCTGATTTACGATGTCTCCCAAAACGACTGTCACAATCCGTGCCAATGCGACAAATGCCAGGCCATCGTCAAAGCCAAGGGGAGCGAATCCGGACTGATCATCTGGTTTGTCAATCAGGTGGCCGAAGCGGTGGAGAAAGAGTTCCCGGATAAATTTATTGGCACACTGGCCTACCAGTATACCCGGACCCCACCAAAAGATATCAAGCCCAGAAACAATGTGGTGGTGCGGTTGTGCAGCATTGAATGTTGCTTCGCGCACGATTTCAAATCCTGTCCCGAAAACAAATCCTTTCTCGATGATCTGAAGGGATGGTCGGCCATCGCCCCCCACATGTACATCTGGGATTATGTGGTCAATTTCAACCATTATGTAATGCCCTACCCCAACTTCAGGGTACTGCAATCCAACATACAGTCGTTCAGGGACAACAACGCCATTGGCATCATGGAGCAAGCCTCTTACCAAAGCCGCGGCGGCGAGTTTTCCGAGCTTCGTTCCTACCTGATTTCTAAATTATTGTGGGATCCGGAGTGCAACACGGAGGCGGTTATCAACGATTTCATGTACGGATATTACGGTCGGGCCGGAAAATTCGTCAGGCAATATTTCGATCTGTTGCACAACCGGATCACCCCGGATACCCACATCCATCTTGGATTGACGCCGGGAGATGCCATTTTCTCCGATGAATTTGTGCAACATTCGTGCGATCTTTTCAAAGAGGCTATTAAAGTTGCCGACAATGACGAGGTGGTTCGCCGGGTAGAAATGTGCTCCCTTTCTGTTCTCTACCTCAAATGCAAACGCACCCCCGCCATTGCCCGTCAGGATGGTACCTACGACAATTTCTGCCGCATCGCAAAACGCGAAAATGTGACCCATTACTCCGAAGCGGGGGAGGTGGAGAGGAAGGCGTTCCATAATTTGGTTGAAAACATCAAGTAAGAGGACTTGGACGACTAGGATGACTAGGACGACTAGGATGACTAGGA
>JAVHPO010000021.1:2610-7053 GCA_036170635.1 Prolixibacteraceae bacterium
GGACGACTAGGATGACTAGGACGACTAGGATGACTAGGATGACGGAAAGCAGTACCGGTCCCTGAGCGTAGCCGAAGGGCAATATGAAACGAAGAGTCTGGGTCCCCGAGCGAAGCCGAGGGGCGTTGATGGAAAGAGTGGATGACTTAGACGACTAGGACGACGGAAAGATGGAAATGACGGAGATGACGGAAGGATGGGGACAGACCAATGAGGGAATTTGAGAGTTGTCCGAGAATCAAGATAATATAAATCTTATTTTTAAAGGTTATCTTAGTAGAAAAGGAGATGTTTCAGATATGAATCTTATTATCTTATTAACCAGCAATCTGAAATAAGATAATAAGATATGGATTCAATCAAATTCGATTTTCTACTAAGATTAAAAAACTGAAAATAAGGTTTATATGATGGACATTTTGTTAATCTTCCTTGAAATACAATTAACGCATCATAAAATCCCTACCGTTCGTGTAATTCGTTCAAATTAGCTTCGCTGAACTTCGTTTTGTGTAATTTTAAACTTATCTTCGTAATACTGAAAATTCACATTAACAATGCTACACTACGCTAAAAACTCCAAACTCGAAATTGCTGTCCGGCAGCCGGGCGCAGAACTCTTCTCGATCAAATCGCTGAAAAGCGGCATCGAATACATGTGGGGCAGCGATCCGGCCATCTGGAACAGCTCGGCGCCCATCCTGTTTCCTATTGTTGGTGGCTTAAAAGATGACTCCTACCTGTGGAACGGAGTGAAATATGAACTCAAAAAGCATGGATTTATCAGGGAAAATCCGGATCTTCTCTTGACGGGAATCACCGCCGATTCCCTCACTTTCGGGATGACTTCAAACAAAGAGACCCTTAAAATTTATCCGTTTGAATTCGAATTCACTGTCAAGTTTATCCTGGAAGAGGCAAAAATCAGGGTGGTTCACCTGATTACCAATACAGGCATATCACCACTTTTCTTCTCATTGGGTGGTCACCCGGGATTCAAATGCCCCAGGCATGAAAATGAAAAATACGAGGATTATTATCTGGAATTTGAAACCAAAGAAAATTCAGCCACTTGGCTACTGTTCGATGACGGGACTATTTCTGACAAGACAGCTCCTGTTTTCAGCAACTCTAATATTCTTCCGCTTACCCACGAGTTGTTCAGTAAAGACGCGCTTATCTTCAAAGACCTGAAATCCAAGAAAATAACGCTACGTAGCAAAAAATCTGAAGAGGGTTTATCTGTTTCTTTCGACGACTTCCCCTACATGGGAATCTGGGCCAAGACCAACGGCGACTTTGTCTGCATCGAACCCTGGCTCGGCATCGCCGACAAATGGGATACCGATCAGCGGTTTGAAAATAAAGAGGGGGTACAGCAACTGCAGAGAGGAGAAGTATTCGAAGCTTCGTACACTATTGAAATACACGAGGAAAGAGGGGGAGAGTAGAAGACTGGGAGAATGGTGAGAGTGATGGATTGCAAATTTTTGACTACGATGTGGAGCTTTTTGAAATCCAGCCGCATAGCGGCGGCATGTTGGTAGCCCGGGGTGGAGCGAAGCGGAACCCCGGGTCAGAAATGACAGACGAAGAGCCGTCCGCGGTAGCCTATTGAAAAATGCCATACGATCGTTTCGGACGGAAGGAGAAAGATCTAGAAATTGTGCGGACTTGCTAAGGCACTAATATTGAAATGTTTATTGTTATTTGTTTATATTCATATAACAAAACTTGCTCATTCCGTCTGAAATTGAAATTTGCTCATTTTTGAACATCAGCTCGCAGACGGCTCTTCGCAGCGATGTTCTTTTCTACCAACATACCGCCGCTATGCGGCTGGATCTGATTTGATACCTCATAGTGGTCGAAAAAATATTCGTTCAAGTTGCACTCTCTCCTTCGCCCCTTCTCCCCATCGCCTCCTCTTTATTTCCTCGCTAACTTCAGCGCTTCCGTCGTGGTATAATACTTCACAATCATGTTCGGGACTTCCCAATCGGGCAGTTTTCCGGCGCGCAAATACCCGAGGTATTGCTCGGTAACCTGGCTGAAATGCGCCTCATGACCAACTTTGTATTGGGCAGGGATATTCACTTTCCAGGTTAGTTCATCCACCTTTTCGAGGGTTAATCCCGCATGTGAACTGTTTTTTACCACGGCATTTTCCAGTGCGGCGGAAAATTCAGGAAGTGCCGTACCCGGATTGGCATGGACATAAAGTGTTGGCAAATATTTTTCAGCCTCTCCCTGTTTGATCTCAACGGAGGCTTTGGAACCGCGCAGGATAGAGTAATGGGTATCCCCCGAGCCTTCCGGAGCTTTGTATTGCCATTCGGCAGTAACTTTGGCGTGAATTCCCTTGATTTTATAGAGCATCTCCCCATTGGCATATTCATCCAGTTTTCCGTCTTTTACGAATTTGGAGAGGTTATCAGGGAAGCTCTCAAGTTTGGTGACAGCTTTAAACTCATCCAAAGTCATAACCGTTGGATAGTGCCTTGCCTGAAGCATCTCGATATCCGATTTTTGCAGAATCACTCCGGGAAAGCAGCCCCATTGTACCAAATCGACCAGGTGGGTGGCCACATCCACCATTCCTTCGCCTTGCTGGTCCACATCGAAAAACCAACCCGGACGAACAAGCGCAGAACCTGAAACACTTTTGTAAAAAAAATGGACACTCAAAACTTCAATAGATGGATGTTCCGGCGTTCCCGGCAGCAGGGTCCCAAAAATTGCCGGCGCCTGCGAAATCTCTTTCTGCACCATGGAAGTGATCTCATGCCTCTCTGTCATGATGTCGTACAAAATCACGCCTTTTGCCGCTGCGATTTTAAAGGACTCTTCCAGCATCGGGAAATTTTCCGGTGTAATGACCATCGGCTTATCTGCAAGCACATTTAATCCGGCCTCCACCGATTTTTTGATGTATTCAGATTTGATACGGTTGTTACCGGAAAGCACAACTACATTGCCCTGCTTCTCATTTAACATCTTCTGAAAGTAATCCGAACCGGTATAAATCACTTCATTCCAAGCTGTTGGGTTCTCCTTCCTGGTGTTGTACCCCTCGATTCTACCGAGATGCTGGGCGAGATCTGCTCCTTCCGGGGCATAGACACGAACCTCGGGATTGACCTGGTCGTACATCTTTTTCTGCACCAGGGCTGCATGAAAGTGGCCCGGATCGAGGGTAATCAAACGCACTTCACCCTTTGCGCCGGTAAATGAATTAGATCCTGCCTGTTGAACATTTTTTTTCCCATTGCCGCAGGAAGAAAGCAATGCCAGCATTACCAAGCCCATCTGAATTGTTTTGGTTGTCATTCTTTTGAAAATTAATTTTAGTTTTTATGTGTAAGAGAAGAGTTCCTGTCGTTTCGTATGTTGCGCTTCATGAAGCAATAACCACTTTTTGCGGTCCAGACCACCGGCATAACCCACCATTTTCCCATCACTACCAATGATCCGGTGACAAGGTACGATGATCGCAATTGGATTTTTCCCGTTGGCGGTCCCAACCGCACGGGTATTTAAGACAGAACCAAGGCTGACGGCAACTTCGCGGTAGCTTTTGGTCTTTCCGAATGGGACCTTGAGCAATTGTTGCCAAACCAGTTTCTGAAATCCGGAACCATCCGGATCAATATCAAGATCAAACACGAAACGTGTGCCGGCAAAATATTCATTAAGCTGGTGAACTGTCCTTAACAAAATTTCGGGCAATTTATCAGGTTCATCAACCTGCTCGCCGCTGAAAGAGAGTGATTTCAAATGTGTATCATTCGAAACCAGGACTATCCGGCCAACCGGACTATCCATGCTCGTATAATAGCTTCTCATGTTGGAAGATTAAGGATATTTGTCAGACGATGGCACAGTTCTTTTAAACCCTCAGGGTTATCCCCTCCTGGTTGTTCTATGGTTGCCCAACCGTGGTAGCCGATCTCATCCAGAGCTTTGACAATTACCGGCCAGTTGTTGTCGCCCTCCTGCAAAGCCACACCAAAGCCTGCCCATTTGCCCTGTTTATCGGCAATTTTCCGGCTATACTCCTTGATGTGAATCCTGGCGATTCGCTTCCCAAGGATTTTGATCCACTGCTCCGGCCATCCGATGACCAGCACATTCCCGCAATCGAAATAGGCCTTCACGAAAGGCGAGTTGAATTGGTCGATGTAGCGGGCAGCCTCGAGCGGTGAAAGCAGAAAATTGTTCCATACATTTTCGATGGCAATGATTACGCCAAGCTTTTCGGCTACTGGAAGAACCTTTCGAATCTCCGCGATAGACAAATCCCAGCATTGGTCGTAGCTTACCTTTTCGTTCACCCTACCGGGAACCAGCAGGATGGTGTCTGCGCCATAGGCTTTGGCATCTTCGAGTGTCACCTTTAGCGCCTCAACCCCAAGTGCCCTAACTTTCGGATCGGGATCGGAC
>JAVHPO010000022.1:0-26747 GCA_036170635.1 Prolixibacteraceae bacterium
GATTTCCATTTCGGTATGGAAAATGGTAGGCTGGTTGGCAACCGCAATTTTTTCAAGATATATGGTGCGTTGCAAATCTGTGGCTGGTGATATTTGATTTGCTGCGGGATCCGTCCGAATCAGATGAACCAACTGTTGCCGTTTGTTGCTCTCTCTCGGAAAGGGCATCCAGCATCGGAGGGTTTCACCGGCAGGAACAGCATCGGCATTTACCCGAATGGTGTAGGAAAGATTCATCTTTACCGGATTTACCGGTTCCCCTGAGTGTTTTGTATTAACCAGAACAGATGCCGTATGTTTCAATTTGAAAATGGTGAACGAATCGATCGGTGATCCTTCCTTTTGTGCTCGTAACCTTGCATAGGTGGTATCGAGCAGAAATAAATTTCTTATGCAGGAAGAGAAATAGGTTCTTTTTCCATCGATGGTTAGCAGATCCATTTTGCCCTCTTTTTCCAGTCGCTTTAGCTCAGTACTGTCTATCTGTGGATTATACTTTGACAGTTTTTGAAGAACATCTTTTTCAGACAGTTTAAAATCCCTTCGGATCCGAACGCACATCTCTAGAATTGAATCAAGCTCCCTTTTCTCCTTTCCCGAAAGTTGATGCGATTTCAGAAGGTCATTTGCCATCTCTGTTGCCTGTGTCAACTGACCATTTGTCAATAATTTTCCAGCTTCAGCGATGTTTTTGGATTTATGTTGATCTGAACATCCAGTTCCAAGTGCAAGCACGAAGATCACAATAACAATATTTCTCAAGATGCTGGTCATATGCTAAAATTAGTCAAATTTTGTTTGAATTCCGTGTGGTTCTCATGGGTTGACATCCGATAAGCCGCAAAGTTGGTATCCCTTTGCGGTTAAATATTTCTGAAGATCATCGAGCTGTAGGTAGAATTTATCCGTTCGTTGAGCTGCAGTACCCAAATGAATGAGGATGAATGTGCCATTCAACCCATTTGGGTCTTTGGATTCAAACTGTTTCAGATCATTCATTATTTGCTCAGAACTTCGGTAATTGGTCATATCCGGAGTGGTATAATCCGCATTGGTTCTGATGCCCGGGGTGAAGTTGACGGTTGTCAGCCCCATTTGTTTTGCCCAGGATACCACTTCCCGGTTGTACCATTCATATGGCGGAAGAAAAAATCTGGCTTTTCCGGTTTGTATTCCAAAACCAATGATCTCTTTGTAATTGGAGCGCAAATCCTTCTCAAAATCACCTCTTTTTACCAGTGTCGAGTCTCTTTTGTTCCAATCAGCATACAATAAATGCCGGTCCGAATGGGCGCCCAGATAGTGGCCATCTGCCAGGAGTTGTCTGATCAATACTGAATTTTGTTTGTTTCTGTAAAAATCACCAGTAAAAAAGAAAGAGCCTTTGGAGCCAAACTTCTTCAGGGATTTTTCAATTGCTGGACCTCCCTCTCCGAATTCATGTGCTGAGAAAATCAGGTAAATTTTCTTTTCTGCCTGATTCATCCTGACAATGGCTCCCTGTTTATCCACAGTTCTGCTATTTGCGGTGTTCTCCGGCTTGGAAACCTCCAGTGAGGAGAGTAGGTAACTTAGACTGGCTGTGCCATCCATGGTTGGTTCATTGGTAGAGTAATCGCCGTTATCGTCATGGTAAACAGCCTTCCCTCCCTGAAATGCGGCATAGCTGTCACTTCGGTGAAGGGTTATTCCAAGCAACGAATTGAAAATTTGTTTGTAAACCGGTCCATCAACAAGTCCTCCCCATGTGGGTTGTTTCATCAAGTAGGTAATGGATGAATGCGGGTCTTCAGGATAATCGCCGGTTAATGGCAGACCACAAATCATCGATGTTCCCCATGGATTACACCCAAAGAGCCAGTCTGTCAATGCTGCCTCAAGCTCTTCGAACTGACGATCCCCCGTGATTTTTCGATAGAGTCGGGCTTGAGTGGCAGCAGCAACCACCAGGTTGTTGGAACACCAGATAAATGGTATGCCAATCGGGAAAGGATCTCCTGAGGCAAAATTTTGTAGTGACATTAGCCCCTGCTTCATGAATCCTGCGAATTTTTTAGAAGTCAGGCTGTCAGAAGATTGAGCCAAAAATGAATGGCCAAGGTTGACAAATGGATAGTATTGATAATGGCGGGCACGGTGAAGCTCCATCCAGGGAGTTACCTGTTCGATCTCTCCCCACTTAGCGGCTGCATTACGATCTTCTGGAGAATTAGAAATTTGTGACAGTGAAATCGCCGCGAGCTCCATGTCATCAATATAGTTTTCCTCTTCATAAAAATAGGGAGATACCACACAGGCTGTCTGGCAGACTCCCGGATCGGAGTTGGCAAACTCCCAGGCCTCTCTGGCTTTGTCCTTCAATTGGGAAGCAAGAGAGGGATCTAATTTGCTGAAAATTTCACTTCCCAGGGCAAACGATGAACTGAATTTTGCTGCAACTGAGGCGACTCCGGTGGTTCTGTTTCGATGATTTCCGCTCCCCTGAGGCTTTCCGGTAGTGAAATAGACAGGCCTGAATTTTTTCCCTAATCCATAGGAGACGGTATCCAGCGTTGGGAGTCTGTAACCTCTGTGGTCTCTGTCGTCAGCGATTTGGTAATACATTTCGCCTTTCCCGGGATTCATTTTCAAAAGCCAGTCCAAACCCCAGCGAGCCTCATCAAGGATATCCGGAATGCCGTTCGATCCGGGTAAACCATTGGCCTTAAAATTATCCTGGTACACAGATGGATTTTCGTGGTAGGCGAAAAGCATTTGGTAAACGGCATTTGCCGAGGTAAGCACATATTGCAGATAATCGGATGCATCATGCCAGCCTCCTGTGACATCTATCCATTTGCCCGATTTGTCTGGATGGTCAACTACAATACCGTCAGCGGTATGACAGGAATCCTTAAGAAACGGATTGAAACCGCATCGCTGTTGTCTGAGATAGGTCAGGATATAGTCCGCAGAGCCTTTGTACACATCGGTTGAAACGGCAAAATTTGGAGAAATCCCCTCAGCGGCTTCCAGATGATACCCTCCTGGTTGTACGACAGATGAAAAATCAAGTCTGTAGGCACTTTTTTGACCCCACATGGCTCCGTCAGCAGGATGGGGGACTCCTTCGAAGAGCACCTTGCCTGTGAGATTATCGATCAGTTTGAATTTATTCAGCACAACGCTCTTATCGCTGATGAAAACTGCAATTTTTTTACCATCAGGAAGGTAGCCCATTTGATTGATCCGGATAACATCTTTTCCAATCGCATTAGAAAGAAGACAAATCATCAACATCCATGTACCACAGAATTTAACCATTGCGCAGAATATTAAAAGATGGAGAACGGTTTTTTATAGATCAAAAATAGCCTAATTAATGAAAAATGCAATATTGGTCATACATGTTATATAATACCTGTAATATGTTGTAATATTTTCTATCTTTACAATTGGAAACGAATTATTCTCTTATTTTGGAAACAAAAAATCCGGTTTATCTCTTCATAAAATTCACCTGTATGCTATAAAGGAGGCTATTATCGAATGTATGACCAGCTTCCATCCATGAAAAGTAGGCGAAATTTTCGGTATTATGGAATTCCACCGGTAAAAGAAAAATTAGTAAAAATTAAATTTTTAAAGTGTGATACTTATTGCAGACAGTGGTTCCTCCAAATGTTCCTGGAGACTGATTTCAGAAAATGGTGATATAAGTGCCGTTTATACTTCCGGTATTAACCCGTTTTTTCGTACTACCACATCAATTTATGATGAGTTACATCTCAAACTGCATCCTTTTTTAAAGGCAGGGGTTGAAAGAATCTTTTTTTACGGATCAGGCATCATCAATGATGAAAAGTCATCTATCATCAGGATTGCGCTTCAGAAATTGTTTACAGATGCACGGATTGAACTTTTCAGCGATGTAGTAGCAGCTGCCCGTTCTATTTTTGGGACCTCAAAAGGTATTGCCTGCATCGTAGGTACCGGATCTAATGCCTGTCTTTATGACGGGCAGAAGGTCGTAGCCGGGATTTCACCTCTTGGTTTTATCCTGGGCGACGAGAGTAGCGGTGCCGTTTTAGGCAAGAAATTGCTGGGAGATTATTTTAAAGAGGTAATGCCTGAACCGTTGAGGGATAAATTTGCCTTAAAATACCAGCTAACAAAGGAAGAAGCCCTGCAAAGAGTCTATAAAGCGGAGAAGCCAAATCATTTTCTCGCCTCATTTGCCCCGTTTCTTTCTGAAGAAATTTCCTCGGAATATGCTCAAAATCTCCTCAGAACGAGCCTGATTGAGTTCTTTGAGCGAAATGTCACCAAAATTGCCGGTTACAGCTCATACCCAATCGGCTTTGTTGGATCCATCGCTTTTCATTTTAGTGCGCTTGTACTTGAAGTTTGCGCGAAGTATCAAATGGATTGTGTCTCCATCCGGCAGGAACCAATGGAAGGACTTATAAAATATCACCTGGTCAATAACATTTAAGCAGTTTAAAATGAATAACGAAAGCATTACAGAAAAGGATTCTTTGTACCACGATTTAGAGATGATGTCTGTAAAAGAGTTGCTTCAGAACATGCATGAGGAGGATAAGAAGGTTTTGCCAGCCATCAGTGCTGTGATGCCTCAGATTGAGAAACTGGTAGAACAGGTATTTCTCAGAATGAAAAAAGGCGGGCGACTGTTCTATATGGGAGCCGGAACTAGCGGCAGATTAGGCATTTTGGATGCATCTGAAATCCCGCCCACCTTTGGCGTGGGATATGGTCTTGTTATTGGATTAATAGCTGGTGGAGACAGGGCCATACGTAAAGCCGTCGAAGCTGCTGAAGATGATGAAGAGGTGGGTTGGAAGGAGTTGGAAAAGTTGGAAATCAACGAATTGGATACGATAATTGGAATTGCAGCTTCAGGCCGTACGCCATATGTTGTAGGCGCTGTAAAGAAAGCCCGTGAGCATAATATTTTGACTGCCTGCATTGTGAACAACCCCGGCAGTATACTGGCAAAAAGTGTAGATATAGCCATCGAGGCCATTGTGGGACCTGAATTTGTCACAGGAAGTACAAGAATGAAGTCAGGAACTTCCCAGAAAATGATTCTGAACATGATTACCACTTCTGTCATGATCAAATTGGGGCGCGTCAAAGGGAATAAAATGGTCAACATGCAACTCACCAACCAGAAACTGGTGCACAGGGGAACCCGAATGATCGTCAGTGAGTTGGGCTACAGCGAAGACAAGGCCAAGAGATTGTTGCTACTCCATGGCTCGGTCAACGAAGTGCTGAAAGCCGCAAGAAATGAGAAATAGAAAAAGGGAGAAGCGATTCTCCCTTTTTCTATTTCTCATTTCTTCATCACCTGTTTAAGCAGATCAGGTATTTCGCTTGGAATCTTGGCAACTTTTACTCCTACCTGCTCGAAGGCTTTGATCTTCTCCTCTGCAGTTCCGCTTCCACTGGAGATAATAGCACCGGCATGGCCCATTCTTTTTCCCGGAGGCGCAGACTGACCGGCAATAAAAGCTACGACAGGCTTGGTTACATGTTTCTTGATAAATTGTGCGGCACGCTCCTCAGCATCCCCGCCGATCTCACCAATCAGCACGATGGCTTCTGTGGCTGGATCATCCTGAAACATCTGGAGTAGCTCGAGATAATAGAGTCCGGCTACCGGATCGCCACCAATACCGACACAGGTACTTTGCCCGATATTGTTGCTGGTAAGTTGGTATACCATCTCATAGGTCAAGGTTCCGCTTCTGCTCATCAAACCAACATTCCCTTTTAGGAAAATGTTTCCGGGAAGGATGCCAACCAATGCTTCTCCGGGAGAAATCAGGCCTGGGCAATTGGGGCCGATCAGTTTGGTTCCCTTTTTTGTGAGATAGGGCATTACCTTCACCATATCAAGTGTTGGAACACCTTCCGAAATGGCAATGACCAGCTCAATTCCGGCTTCAGATGCTTCAAGAATGGCATCGGCAGCAAGGTGGGCAGGCACAAAAATGATGGAAGTATTTGCTCCAGTCGCTTTGATCGCCTGCTCCACAGTATTGAAAACCGGAATGCCATCGACAGACGAACCACCCTTTCCGGGTGAAACGCCAGCAACAACATTTGTACCGTAAGCCTTCATCTTACTTGCGTGGAAACTGCCATCCCTGCCGGTGATCCCCTGTACCAATAATTTTGTATTTTGATTGACTAAAATGCTCATAGCTTAATTAATAAGTTGGTTCTTAATTTTTTCCACATAATTCAATGGCTTTCTGAGCTGCCTGGCTCATGGTTTCAACAATCGGAAGATTGGCCTGTTTTAAAATTTCAAGTCCCTCTTTTGAGTTGGTTCCGGAAAGTCGCACCACAATAGGAACATCCACTTTGATTTTTTCAAGCGCACTGATCAATCCTCGGGCGACGTCGTCGCAACGAGTGATACCACCAAAAATATTGATCATAACAACTTTCACATTCTTGTCAGAAAGAATGAGGTTCATGGCATCTATTACCTTCTGGGGATTGGAACTTCCTCCGATATCCAAAAAATTGGCCGGCTCTCCGCCAAAATATTTGATCAGGTCGAGAGTGGCCATTGCCAAACCTGCCCCGTTCACCATACAGCCGATTGAACCATCCAGTCGGATATACGTCAATCCCTTCTCCTTGGCGTCAAGCTCTTTCAGCTCGTCTACAGTCGGTTCATTCAGCGCTTCGATGGCGCTTTGGCGGAAGAGAGCATTGTCGTCAAAATTCATTTTACCATCTAGCGCCAACAGTTGGCCCTCCTCGGTGATGACCAAGGGATTGATCTCAACCAGAGAAGAATCGGTATCCATGAAAATACGGTAAAGCTTTTGGAAAAGATCGGCTCCCTGTTTCACCAGATTGAAATCAGTGAAGAGCGCGAAGGCAATTTTCCTGGCAAGAAATGGAGTCAAACCCAAATCAGGGTCTATAATAAATTTGTGAATGGCATCCGGATTGTCCTTGGCAACTTCCTCAATTTCGACACCACCTTCACTGCTGGCCATGAAAATAACAGATTTGGAGTTGCGATCGATCGTAAGTCCAACATAAAATTCAGATGAAAACTTTACTCCTTGCGCAACCAATACTTTTTCGACTGTGTACCCTTTAATATCCATGCCAAGGATCTTCCCGGCAAGATCAGGTACTTCGGTCTTTGTTCGCGCCAGTTTCACACCACCGGCTTTCCCTCTTCCTCCTGCCAGTACCTGGGCTTTGATAACTACTGGAAGGCCAAGCTTCTCTGCAGCAGCTACCGCTTCATCTACAGTGTAACACACCACTTCATTGGTTACGGGGATTCGGTAGCGAGAAAAAATCTCCTTTGCTTGATATTCGTGAATCTTCATATCTATATAATTTGATTAAAATAAGTTTACCGATGAAAAATTTGATTTTTAGTCGATTTGATTTTTTTACTGGAAAAGTTTAGTTTGCAAAATCGTTGTGAAATTAAATAAATTTTTAAAAAAGATTTAATTTAGCACTCCTAAATATTCCCCATGAGCAAGAAAATATTTTCGATCATTCGAATGTACACTTTTATGATCATCGGCTTGGCGATGTATGCTTTCGGGGTAACCGCTTTCCTTATTCCGCTGAAGATTACGGCAGGTGGAGTAACAGGAATTTCCATGCTGATTTTTTATGCAACTGGCATTCCGACAGGATACCCTTATCTGATCATTAACAGCTTCCTTGTCATTCTGGCCATTCGGATTCTTGGGACGAATTTTGGCCTCAAAACACTTTTTAGTATGGTAGTCATCTCCATACTGCTCAATGTAATGCAAATCCTTATTAAAGAACCACTTGTAACGGATATTTTTCTCTCTTCCGTTTTGGGCGGAATTCTGGGCGGAGTTGGTCTGGGCATTACTTTCAACCAGGGTGGCAGCACAGGTGGTACAGATATTATTGCCATGATCATCAACAAGTATAGGAACATTAGTCCTGGTAAGATTATTTTGTATTGCGATGTGATCATTATTACCTCCTCGTTCTTTGTCATTTCGTCTGTCGAAAAACTGGTCTACGGTTATGTGACCATGTGGATTGTTGCCTATTCGGTGGATGCATTCCTTACCGGTGCGCAGCAATCTGTTCAGCTTTTCATTTTTTCAGAAAAGTACGAACAGATAGCGGACTTTATCAACACAGAATCGCGTCGTGGATTGACAGTCATCGAGGGCACCGGTTGGTATACCAAGAAGCAGGTGAAGATGATCATGACCGTTGTTAAAAAGAGGGAATCACCCATGATTTTTCAAAAAATAAAAGAGATTGACCCCGAGGCCTTTATCTCACAAGGCTCAGTAATGGGTGTTTATGGAAAGGGGTTTGATGAAATCAGACATTAAATCAAGAATTCTCCGAAAGCTAAGAAAAGCTGGAGAGCGTTCTACACGCAAGAAAAACTTTCCAGAATGGTTTCTGGGGATATCTATCTTCCTGCTGCTGTTTTTCACCTTTTCACGTATTATGTGGTACAACTACATGATCCCTACGTTGGATCAAAAGGAGGACATTTTGCTGGTTGAGCCAAAACTAATGTATGGATTGCCCGTCGACTCCTTCCATGTCGAAGAGAATAATGTTAGGTCGAACGAGAGCCTCTCTGATATTCTAACTGACAGAGGAGTATCCTCCCTGGTGATCGACAAGATCGCACACCTTCCAAAAACGGTTTTTGATCTCCGGAAAATGAAAGTCGGAAACGATTATGCAGTCTTCTATTCACGGGATTCTTTGCGTAAGCCGCTCTTTTTTGTTTATTCTGAGAACATGGTCAATTACTATACATACAATTTATTACTTGATTCATGCAAAGTTATTCCCGGGAAGAACGAGTTGACGACCGAACGAAAAGTGGCATCCGGTACGATCAACTCATCTCTGTGGAATGCCATGAAAGAGAACAACCTGGATCCAATGCTCGCGATTCAGCTTTCCGACTTGTTTGCCTGGTCCATCGATTTCTTTGCCATTCAAAAGGGGGATCATTTTACCGTTCTGTATGACCAGGATTATGTAAAAGGGGAAAAGTTAGGAATAGGTACGATCCATGCCGCCATTTTTAACTCATCAGGACAGGATTTCACGGCCATTCACTTTGAACAGGAAGATGGGCAAAGCTATTTCGACGAGCAGGGACGGAGTATTCGCAAAGAATTCTTGAAGGCTCCGTTGAAGATGTTCAGAATAAGTTCGCGTTTTACCGCAGCTAGGATGCATCCAATTTTGCGTATTGTAAGACCACATTTTGGCGTAGATTATGCGGCCCCAACCGGAACGCCGGTCTATTCGATCGGAGATGGTGTGGTACTTGCGAAAGCCTATCAGCCAGGTGGTGGAGGTAATTTCCTCAAGATCAGACACAATTCGGTGTACACAACCACCTACATGCACCTCTCAAAATTTGGTGCCGGAATTCAGGCAGGGTCACGCGTAAGACAGGGTGATTTAATCGGATACGTTGGAGCAACTGGACTTGCTTCCGGGCCTCATCTCGATTTTCGTGTCTTCATGAACGGATTTCCTGTCGATCCGCTCAAATTGAAATCACCTCCTGCCAATCCGGTCACACCGGCCAACAAGGCTAACTTCCTGTCGGTGAGAGACAAATTGTTAAAAGAGTTGAAAGGATCAAAATCTGCAGGCGCAAAAAAGAAATCGTTGATTTAATTATCAGCTTTTTTTCTCTTCTGCTAAGGTTACATCAGCCACAAATTGCCTGATCTGCTGCTCATCGTCTTTCCTGCAAATCAGCAAAGTCTTCTGTGATTCAACGATGATGTAATCTTTGAGTCCCTGAATGACTGCAATCTTTTCCTGCGGCAGGTTGACGATACAGCCCTCTGTATCATAAAGAAAAACTTTAGTCCCTGAAACGGCATTCCCCTTGTTGTCATGCGGATGGTTTTCGTAAAGGGAACCCCACGTTCCCAGGTCGGACCAGCCAAAATCTGCCGTCAGTACAAAAACATTATCCGCCTTTTCCATAACACCATAATCAATGGAAATATTTGGACATTCAGAGTAGCTCTTGTTGATAAAGAAAACCTCATCCGGCGTATTGAGCAATTTCCTGCCTTTTTCAAACAGGGCATTTACATCGGGGAGATATTTTTCAAAGGCTTTTTGAATGGTTAAGGCCGACCAGACAAAGATGCCTGAATTCCAGTAAAATTCTCCGGTATCAACGAAAACCTGTGCCATGGCCCGGTCTGGTTTTTCGGTAAAAGTCTTCACTTTGTAAAGATTCCCATAACCATTGAATTCAAGTCGTTCGTTCACCTGGATATAGCCATAACCTGTTTCCGGTCGGGAAGGCTGAATGCCCAGCGTTACCAAAACTTCATTTTCGCCTGCGAAGGTTAAACCTTTCTCTATCTCATTGAGGAACAGATCCTCTTTCAAAATCAAATGATCCGAAGGTGAAACTACTATCCTTGCGGTAGGACAAATACTCAATATTCTATAGGTAGCATAAGCGATACAAGGGGCGGTATTTCTTCTGAGCGGTTCGAGCAATACCTGAGATTCCTTGAGTTGGGGTAACTGCTCCATCACCAGCTCTTTGTATTTCTCACTGGTAACTATAAAAACATTTTCGGTGGGTATAATTCTGCTAAAGCGTTCAAAGGTAAGTTGCAACAAAGTTTTTCCAATGCCCAGAATATCAATAAATTGCTTTGGGCGATCGGTGGTACTTAATGGCCAGAAACGACTTCCTATTCCACCAGCCATAATGACGCAAAAATTCTTACAATTTTCCATTTTGAGGCGATTTTTACCAAAATTAGCTTTTTTTTCAAATTAAACCCATATTCTGTTTAAAAGAGAGCGGTAAAACGAATCCCCCCAATATTTAAATAATTTGTACTTTTATAAAAAAATTTCATGAAGGTTTTCAGCGAAATCGGAAGCTATTTTTTATTGTTGCAACGGGTTTTCAGCCGACCTGAAAAGAGCCGTATTTATTGGCGTCAATTGGTACTCGAAATAGAAAAGCTGGGAATTCATTCTCTTGGTATTGTTGCCATTATCTCGGTTTTCATGGGAGGTATTATTACCTTGCAATTGACCTACAACATGTCAAATCCACTGATGCCGACCTATCTTGTTGGTCTTGGCAACCGTGATACCCTCATCCTCGAATTTTCCTGTACCGTTCTAAGCCTTATGCTAGCCGGGAAAGTCGGATCAAACATTGCCTCTGAGATCGGAAGCATGCGTGTGACCGAACAGATCGACTCGCTGGAGCTAATGGGAGTCAACTCAGCCGCTTTCCTGATTCTTCCAAAAATTATTGCAGTCGTCTTTATCAGTCCTATATTATTTATTCTTAGCGTATTCTGCGGTATCATAGGAGGTTTAATAGCCGGTCCACTTTCCGGGATTGTAACAGTAGCGACTTACATGGGGGGTATCCGAACGATGTTTGTCCCTTTTTTCGTCACCTTCTCAATCATTAAAACCCTGGTTTTCGGTTTTCTGATTGCGACAGTACCTGCTTACCAGGGATACAATGTACAAGGCGGAGCATTGGAAGTGGGACGTGCCAGCACACGATCTGTTGTTAACACCAGCATTCTGATACTTCTTGCTGACTTGATTCTGACTCAATTGCTATTTAAATGATTGAAATTAGAAACATAAAGAAATCTTTTGAAGAGCGGCCTATTCTAAAGGATATATCTACCCTTTTCGAAAAGGGGAAGACCAACCTTATCATCGGACAGAGTGGATCAGGGAAAACTGTACTTCTTAAATCTATCGTACGGCTGATTGAAGTAGATGAAGGCGAGATTCTTTTTGATGGAAGGGATATCCGGAAAATGAATTTCAAGGATATCAAGTTGCTCAGGCAGGAGATGGGTATGGTGTTTCAGGGCGGAGCCTTGTTCGATTCACTCAATGTTGAAGAGAATGTACAGTTTCCAATGGATATGTTTACGACCATGTCTACGGCAGAAAAAAGTAAGCATGTAGACTTTTGCCTCGATCGGGTCAACATCAAGGGAGCCCATCGCCTGTATCCTTCAGAAATATCGGGTGGTATGCGTAAAAGAGTGGCCATTGCCAGGGCCATTGCACTGAACCCAAAATATCTTTTTTGCGATGAGCCCAATTCGGGTCTCGATCCGGTTACCTCCATTCTTATCGATAACCTGATCAAAGAGATTACGATAGAATTTGATATCACTACGCTGATCAATACCCACGACATGAACTCTGTGATGGAGATTGGCGACAATATCCTGTTTATCTCCGAAGGTGAAAAAGGATGGGAGGGGAATAATACACAGGTACTTTTTACCAGAAATAAGAAACTCAACGAATTTGTCTTTGCATCACCCTTGTCAAAAAGAATTCGTGATTTGAAACAAAGGGAGGATGACGAATGAGACTACACCATTATCTTTTAGTATTTGTTCTGCTGGCCATCGTTGCCTGCAAAGGCCGTAATCTGCCTGATGGCGTTTTGCCGGCAAAAAAAATGATCCCTGTACTCGTTGATATCCATCTGTCAGAAGCCATCAACAACCAAAGATTCAATATCTCAATGCTCAAAGACAGTCTGCCTGAAGAGTTGTATCTCTCTGTTTGTAAAAAATATAAGATCGATAGGACTGTCATCGAAAAATCGCTCCTCTATTATGGAAAGCATACCGGGGAATTTATACCGATTTACGACGAAGTACTGGATGTTTTGAGTGCAATGGAGTTAAAAGCCAAAAATGACTCCGTACGACCTGTTCATGTTGGAGGATTTGATCTTGACACCTCTAAAACAAAGAAATCCTCCACTCCTGGTGTAAAGGAGATTCCCCAAAAGAATTGAAGATTTACAACAAAACAGACTTATGCGTAAAATATCAGCACACCTGATCCTGGATGGCCTTGGTAAATGTTACTCCAAAGGGATTGTTACACTCGATTCTGATGGAACAATCCTCAGCATTGAGAATACAGGTGGTGTTTTGCGTGAATCGGCAGAGGTGGAGTTTTTCAGTGGCATGCTCGTGCCGGGTTTTGTCAATGCCCATTGCCACCTCGAACTGTCGCATATGCTCAACGCTTTCCCCGAGGCCGCCGGATTCGTGCCTTTCCTGAAAACGGTTGTTGAAAGCAGGGCCAGTGACCCTGAAAGCATCGCGGAAGCCGGCGAAAAGGCAGATATTCTGATGACTAAAAATGGCATAGTTGCAGTAGGCGATATTGCCAATGGTCCATCCGCATTTGAGGCAAAGAAAAATTCGCGAATTTATTATTTCACCTTTCTTGAGACACTGGGTTTTAATCCTGAACGCTCCGGAAAAGCATTCGATTGGGCCACAAATTGTTTAAAGCAAGCTGAATCGATGGGTCTGAAAGGTTCCATCGTCCCTCATGCTCCCTACTCTGTGTCAATTCAGCTTTTCAATGCTGTTGCGGCAGAGGCAGTACGGTCAGGTTTACCCCTTTCTATTCATAGTCAGGAAAGTTTGGATGAGGATGATCTTTATAGAACAGGGTCAGGTGAAATGGTGATTCATCTTCGTGATAACCTGGGGATAGATACCTCAGTTTTTAACCCTACCGGTGAAAGTGCTCTCCGGAGTACGCTGAAATTGTTGCCAACGAAAAACAATTTGTTGCTTGTTCACAACGTTCATACTAAGCAGAGTGATCTGGATTATATTGCGACAGTTCGCAAGCTGAGCAACACATGGTTTGTTCTGTGTCCGGGCTCTAATCTATACATTCAGAATCAGTTGCCGGACATTGATTTGTTCAGGAGAAACCGACTGCAAATTTGTCTGGGGACAGATAGCCTGGCATCGAATCATCAGCTTTCTATCCTGGAAGAGATGAAGATCATTCAGCATGCCTGCCCTGCGATTGCATTGGATGAGCTTCTAGGATGGGCAACCATTCATGGAGCCAATGCTTTGGGAATAAGCGACTGGGCAGGATCCATCGAGGTTGGTAAACGTCCGGGGATCAACCTTTTAACCAATGTTGATCTCTCCGAAAGAAAACTTTTCCCCGAGACCAGGGTAAAAAAAATATGTTAATTGTTTTAAATAATCAGATACAAATTCATGGCGACCTTTCTTTTTGATCAGACCATTTTCGGACCATTGATAAGCAGGAGGCTGGGAATCTCTCTGGGGATCAACCTGCTTCCCATTGATACAAAATTGTGCTCTTTCGATTGCATCTATTGTGAGTGCGGCTGGAATCCCGACAGAAAAAAACAAAAGGTGGTTTTACCAAAGCGCATCGATGTGCAATCGCTGCTAAAGCATAAGCTAATTGAAATGTCTGCTGAATCCACACTTCCTGATGTCATAACTTTTGCGGGAAACGGGGAGCCAACAATGCATCCGGATTTTGCCGGCATTGTCGATGATACCATCCAACTACGGAATGAGCTTTCTCCAAAATCTAAGGTAGCTGTCTTGTCAAACGCTACCATGTTGCACAAAGCATCTGTTGTTGAGGCGCTTAAAAAGGTTGACGACAACATCCTCAAACTCGATTCCGGCATCTTGGAGACTATTTTGTTGCTTAATAAACCGGTTGGCAAGTTTGACTTAAAAAAACTGACAACCAATTTGAAAAAATTTGAAGGAGCGCTAACCATTCAAACAATGTTTCTGAAAGGAACTTTTAATGGCGTTCCTTTTGATAACACCACAGAGAGGGAAATCGATAGCTGGATTCTCCTCCTGATGCAGATTCAACCAAAATCCGTCATGATTTACTCTGTTGCCAGGGATACTCCTGCGGAAAATTTGATTGGAATCAAGTTGAAAAAGCTCGGGGAAATCGGCAGAAGGGTGGAAAAGGAGACCAATATTTCGGTCCAGGTAAGTGGTTAAATAAAAAAAAAGAGATGCAAATTGATATTTTTCAATTGACGGAAGGTGCAAAGAGAGCAAAAGGAACAACAGTGGTTATAGATGTCTTCAGGGCCTTTTCTACCGCCTGCTACCTTATGGCTGCCGGCGCTTCACGAATCATTCCTGTTGAACATGTCGAAGAGGCTTTGGCATTGAAGGTGCAAATCCCCGATGCGATTTTATTGGGAGAGAGAAATGAGAAAAAAGTGGAAGGATTCGATTTCGGAAACTCTCCAACCCACATTGCAACCCTTGATTTCAGGGATAAAACCATTGTCATGACTACCAGTTCCGGTACCAAAGGATTGATGAATGCGACAGGGGCTGATGAGATTTTGAGTGGCAGCTTTGTCAATGCGGGGGCTATTGTTCGTTACCTGAAAAGTAAGAATCCTTCGAAGGTAAGCCTGGTTTGTATGGGATACGAAGGGAAGAGGCCAACCCAGGAAGACACTTTTCTGGCGGAATTCATTCGGGCCAAATTATTGAACCAGGAGACCGATTTTGAACAGATGAAAGAGATCCTGAGAAGCGGTGACGGCGCCCGACTACTGGATCCGAATAACCATACCTGGTCGCCTGCATCAGATTTTGATCTTTGTCTGGATCTTGACCGGTTTGATTTCGTATTAAAACTTACCGACGAGGCGGGAATGAAAGTACTCAAACAATGAAAAGATACGACTTCGACGAAATAATTCCCCGCAAGGGAACGGATTGTGAGAAATATGATCACCTCCAGAGCCATTTTGGGAATGGTAATGCCATCCCATTGTGGGTTGCCGACGGGGATTTCAGGGTTCCGGATTTTATTACATCTGCCATCCGGTATAGGGCTGATCATGAAATATATGCCTACTCTTTCAGGCCGGATGGATACTATAATTCCATCATAAAGTGGCAGCAAAACAGGCATAACTGGAACATCGAACGCGACATGATACTTCCAACCCAGGGAGTTGTGTCGACGCTAGCCTCTATCATCATGGCTTTTACAGAGGTGGGCGATAAGGTGATCATACAGCCGCCTGTCTATACTCCTTTTTTTACTTGTGTAAAAGAATGCGGAAGGAGTGTTGTCGAAAATCCACTGAAAGCGGAGGATGGTTCCTATACTTTTGACTTTGAAGATCTCATTGCCAAAATTGACAAGCAAACACGTCTGCTAATTTTGTGTAATCCCCACAATCCTGTCGGAAGGGTTTGGACCAAAGAAGAACTTTCAAAATTGGGAGATATCTGTTTAGAAAACAATATTTTGATTATATCTGACGAAATCCATTCGGACTTGATATTTTCTGGGTACAAACACCTTCCACTGCCCATGATATCAGAGCAGCTTGCAGCCAATTGCATTGTTTGCATGGCCCCCAGCAAAACATTCAATATCGCCGGACTTTCCACCTCGTTCGTTATCATCCCCGAGAAAAAGATCAGGCAAAAGTTCGATCATTTTCTTCATACTTTGCACCTGTCAAACGGCAATCTCTTCGGTAATGTCGCACTTCAGGCTGCTTATCAATATGGAATGGTTTGGGTTAACCAACAAAATGAGTACCTGGAGGCCAACCGCGATTTTATGCTGACTTTCTTTAAGAAGAAGATGCCTGAAATCAAAATGACTTTTACTGAAGCGACCTATCTAGCCTGGATCAATGTGAGGGAATATGGCCTGGGGGAATCGGAGATGAATAGATTATTGATCGACAAGGCAGAGATTGTCCTTAACAAGGGATCCATTTATGGAAAGGAGGGCGATGGTTTTTTCAGGGTGAATTTCGCATGTCCGCGTCAGGTACTGGAGGAGGCACTTACGCGGATGGAGAACGTTTTGGGAGGATAGTCACGGGATTATTTCACCCTTGAAAGGAGTTGGGAAGCAAATTTTCTGAGCTCAGTTTTATCTGAATCCGGGATGGTCAGTTGGTTCAGTTTTTCAATAGCCAGGTCATGGTATTGTTTCATCAGGGCCTTGGTGGTTGTTGATGCACCTGATTCAGTATAAATTTTTCTAACAGCTTCTATCTTCTCTTTCCCGTCAAAATCACTCTTTCCCATCCATTCGAGTAGACATAAGCGGTTTTTCTCATCGCTCATCTCCATAGCACTGATCAGAAGGCAGGTCTTTTTATTCTCGCAGATATCACCACCAATCTTTTTCCCAAAAGTGTGCTCATCGCCGTAAACGTCCAGCCAATCATCCTGCAACTGGAAGGCTATGCCAATAAAGATGCCAAAATCGTAGAGCAGACGACAATTTTCATCATCCGCCCCTGCAAGTATGGCTCCGGTTTTTAGGCTGCAAGCTAAAAGAACGGCTGTTTTTAACCTAATCATATCCAGGTATTCAGCAATCGTTACCTGATCTTTTTCTTCAAATTCCATGTCGTATTGCTGACCTTCGCAAACTTCGATGGCGGTAGCAGAAAAGAGGGCAAGAATGGAGTGAAGTTTGGATGGCTCGCATTGTGATAGCAATCGAAATGACATGATCGACATGGCATCGCCACTCAGGATCGCAATGTTGTCGCCATATTTGACATGTACGGCCGGTCCCCCCCTGCGGATATCTGCATGATCCATGATATCATCGTGCAGAAGGGTGAAATTGTGGAACAGCTCAATGGCTGCAGCGGCAGGGAAGAAAGTTTCAGGATATTTGGTAAAAAGAGAGGCGGCGTGAAGCAGTAAAACTGGTCGGATTCTTTTACCCCCAACCTCCAAGGAGTAAGCGATCGGCTCATACAATTTTACCGGGGCCGTGGTTTGAATTTTTTGAATCTCAAGTTGAAACTCTTTCTCGAACGATTCCAGGAGGTGTTGAAAACTTAGCATAGTTTACTGTTTCAGACTACTTCTCTTCCAGAATGGCTTCAGGAACCTGCTTCTCCTCATTGATCATTTTGCAATGGCCAACAAAGCGCGCTCCCGGCTCAACAGAAAGTTTTCCCATGGTCAGATTGCCGGTAATGGTGGCGGTTCCTTTGAGGGAGAGAAGGTCCTTTACTGAAATTTCGCCTTTCACATATCCCATTATTTCAGCACTGGTGCAGCGTATTGTACCATCTATTCTGGAATCAGGACCAACAACCACCCTTCCTTTGCAATCCAGGTCGCCAACCAAAATGCCATCAATGCGAATATCTCCGTCTGATTCGATATTCCCTTTGATTTTGGTATCCTGGGCGATGGTATTCAGGGCTTTTACTTCGTTAATGACTGGTTTTGACATGGTATTATTTATTGTTCAGTTAATAGCGCCGATGAAGATACGAATTCATGCTGGTTTTCAGCAAATGTCAGTAACAAAAAAATCCCTTTCGGGATTTTTTAGACGTTTTTGCCCAATATTGAAATACTATTTCAAATCGGACAATTAGACTACTGCGCTCTTCTCGATTGCTAATTTACCCCTATAGTATCCACATTCAGCGCATACGGTATGATATTTTACCGCTGCACCACAATTGGAACAGGATGAAATTTGTGCGGGTACGGCTTTGTCGTGAGTCCTGCGCTTATCTCTTCTCGTACTGGAGTGTTTGTGCTTAGGATGTGCCATTTTTAATAAACTTTACTTTAATTACCAATAATTTTTTTTAACTCATTCCATCTCGGGTCATCCGGTTCATCTAAAGTATTGCTATGGTATCTAAGCTCCTCCAGTTTCTTAATCATAACCGGATCACACAAGGTTTTTCCATTTTTTCCATCGGGGTGAATTCTCCGGATGGGCAAACTTAAAATCACGAATTCATAGATATACTGGGCAATCTCAACCTGAAAGGCAGTCGGATGAAGATAAATTAATTCGGCCTCATCTTCAATCTGTTTTTCGCTGAATTTGACCAACAGCTTTCTATTGCTCTCAACATGATAACTGAAATTCTCCAGACAACGGTCGCAGACCAACTCTACATCCCCGTTGATTATGAAGGTTAAACTTAAATGGGTAGATCGTTTTTCAAGTTCTACCTCAATCCTTAACTCACCTTTCTTAACTTCCGAAGTCTCAAATTCTGCAAAGAAGCGATCATCGATCATAAAATCAAACTGATGCTTTCCCTCACTCAATCCAGAAAATGGAAGGGTGTATTGCGAAAGGTAATTCATAATTATCCCTGTTAAAAAGCTTGGCAAAGGTATATAAAAATATTATACAAAACAGAAATGAATCAATTGGGAAATGAGAAAATGTGGAAATGTGGAAATTGAGGGGATGATTTGAGCGAGAATCATTAAATTACCTGATCAGCCAATAATTTCCATATTTTCACATTTCCCAATTTTCACATTAGCATCTTCCTGACTGCCTGGCAGATGCCGTCCGTATCAAAGCCACATTCATGGTAAAGCTCCAGTTGTGTTCCCTGTTCAACGAAACGATCAGGTACGCCTAACCGAACTACTGATTTTGAAAATCCAGCCGAGGCAAAATATTCAAGAACAGCACTTCCGAATCCACCACTGACCAGACCATCTTCAATGGTGATGATCCGGTCAAATCGTGAAGCTACTTCATCCAGAATTGCAGTATCGATTGGCTTAATGAATCGCATGTCGTAGTGAGCGACACGGATGTTTTCGTTAGCTAAAATTTTAACGGCATCCACAACAAAATTTCCGGGATGACCAATTGAGAGAATTGCAACCGCATCGCCATCTGATATTTTGCGTCCTTCTCCTACCGGGATTTCGGTAAAATCAACTTTCCACTCACTTAATACTCCCCGCCCACGCGGGTAACGGATGGCAAATGGGCCTTTGTTGGGAAGTTGTGCCGTGTACATCAGGTTTCGAAGTTCGAGTTCATCCATTGGTGCAGAAACGGTCATGTTGGGGATATTGCGCATGAAGCATAAATCAAAAACGCCGTGGTGAGTAGCTCCGTCCGCGCCAACAAGTCCACCACGGTCCATGCAAAAGACAACATTCAGTTTTTGAAGCGCCACATCGTGGATGATCTGATCATACGATCTTTGCATGAAAGAGGAATAAATATTGACAAAGGGAGTCTTGCCTGATACGGCCATTCCTGCGGCAAAAGTCACGGCATGAGGCTCAGCAATTCCAACATCAAATGCCCTTTCCGGCATCTCTTCCATCATGATATTCATTGAGCAGCCGCTGGGCATGGCTGGCGTAATACCCACAATATCTTTGTTCATTCTGGCAAGCTCCAGCAAAGTCAGGCCAAATACCGACTGATATTTTGTTCCTTTTGGAGAAGTATCCGGCTCATTGAAAATTTCCCCTGTTACCCGGTCAAATTTACCCGGGGCATGCCATTTGGTCGCATCATTTTCGGCAGGCGTAAATCCTTTCCCCTTTTTGGTAAGGACATGCAATAGTTTTGGTCCGGGAATATCCTTGAGGTCATGGAATATTTTGGTGAGAGCGATTACATCATGACCATCAACCGGGCCAAAATAACGGAAACCAAATGCTTCAAACAGATTGCTGTCATTGAATACAATCGATTTTACGGCATGCTGGTGTCTCCTCAACAACGATTGCATTTTTCTGCCTGCTCTTCTGAAATGTTTGAGGACCTGCCAAACGCCCGTGCGAAGGTTGTTGTATGCCTTGGAGGTTTGCATCCGGACAAAATACCTGCTGATTCCACCCACATTGGGATCAATCGACATGTTGTTGTCGTTAAGGATGACTAGAAGATCGGCATTGACACCTCCGGCGTTATTCAATCCCTCAAAGGCCAGTCCACCGGTCATAGAGCCATCCCCTATGACGGCAATCACTTTCCGGTTTTTATCGCCGTTGAGTTCAGCGGCGATGGAGATTCCTAAAGCTGCAGAAATTGAGGTCGAGGAGTGACCTACTCCAAACGCATCATATTCACTCTCCGACATATTTGGAAATCCACTGATTCCTTTGTATCGTCTGTTGGTATGAAATTGTTTCCTTCTTCCGGTCAGGATTTTATGTCCATAGGCCTGGTGTCCCACATCCCAGATAAGCTTATCGTATGGAGTATTGTAAACATAGTGCAAGGCAACTGTCAATTCAACTACTCCCATGCTGGCTCCAAAGTGACCGGGATTGCACGAGGATTCCTGTATGATCAAATCCCTTAACTCTGCACAAACTTTGGGCAAATCCTTTTCTCTAAGTTTTTTAAGATCAGATGGGTAGTCAATATTTTCAAGCAAATTTGCCATTCAAACCAAACTTATTTCGGAACCGGGGTTCAAATTCATATACAGGCAACAAAGATAGACTTAAATAGTTTATTTGACCGACCAGACACTTTTTAGGGTATGGGCCTCCAATGACTCGACAAAAAGCTCTCCGCCTTGAGTATAAAGTATCATCTCTTCTTCTCCCTGAATTGGGGAGAAACAGGTGCTGATCCCCGATTCTCCATGGTTGGCAAATATCTCGATGGAGGACCTGTCAACCAAAATTTGCAGCTCAATTTTTCCATCTATGGGTTCGAGCGGCATTTTGACTCCATTCACATCCAGGATTTTTTTGGCCGTGTCATAGTGAATATCAGTTCCGTTACCGGTTTTTCCACTGCGAACGATAAATCCAAAGCTATCTGAGCTTTTAAGTTGAACAATGGCATTGATCCTAACAGCATCTCCTTTCATCCCACTCAAAAGATTTCCTTTTATTCCTGGAATCAAATTTTTTTCTTTTTTGCGTATCTCCTTGTCATTGAGGGTTGATAATGTCTCAATTGGTTTTCTGCACAGGACTGTCCCTTTCTTTATTGATCGTAAAGTCAATTCAGTGGGGATGGTCATTTGTCCATTGAAAGCCATATCCGGGAAATCACCTCCTCGCATCCATGCTATCTGAATCACTTTTCCGTTGGGTGCGTTAAAAAGGGTTTGTGTAGCGTAGAAATTCTTTCCAAAATCGAGTTTTTGAATATTCGTCTCTGGTTTAAAGGTGAGCCCATCAAACTGCCCTATTTTGTATTCTCCCTCACCGCTGAGCGCAACCCATCTTTTTTCACTGCTGCTTCCCTCAACGGATACTTCAAAAACATCAGGACACTCTGCGAATCCTTCCAAATGACTGCTGTATTTCCAATGCAACAGATCCGTTGAGTTGTAAAATGAGATACCTCCTTTTTTGACATTTTCCCCCCTGCTTCGGAACAAAACCAATATCCATTTCCCGGTAGGGGCATGGAAAAATACTTTTGGATCACGTGCATTCCCTCCAGGATTTGAAATGATCGGATTATTTGCATATTTGTTCCAGGTCATCCCTTTGTCCTGACTAACTGCCAGGTTTTGGTTCCCAATACTGTCTGAATAAAAGATCAGCATTGGTTTCTCATCTTTGCTTTGTAATCCACATACATTCAGTGAGTCAACAATAGCGCTACCCGACATGGGAGGAGTAGAAATAAGACTTGGCACCTTCTCCTCAGGGGTGAAGGCAAAAGGCATATTTTGCCAGTGGATGAGATCCTTGCTCACAGAATGACCGAGTTGGTCGCTGTATATTTTGTTGTTTATTGAAACGTTGTGGTAGAAAAGATGGTATTCACCTTTGTAAAATGCAAATCCATTGGGCTCAAAAAGCCAATTTTTTTCTGGTGAAAAATGGAATTGTGGCCGGTATTTTTCGTTGTACAGTTTTTTATCTGACTTTGCCGAAACTAACAGGCACACTAAAAATAGTGTATATATTAAGTACTTCATAAACCAGTGAGTTAAGATTCATTCACATTCGTTAAGGATTTTTTCAAATATACTGTTTATACCAAAACATTAACCGACGGGTCTTCATAATTCTCGCAATGGATAAAATCTTACTTTTGACCTTTCGAAAGAAGTGACTAAAGTGACTAGAGTGAACTAAAGTGACTAAAGTACTTACGCCACACGGTTGATTTGTTCAGTCCCTAACTTTAGTTCACTTTAGTCACTTCTTAATAATATGCAAAATGACCAATAATATCGAGATAATGGCCCCTGTAGGTTCCTACGAATCTCTGATGGCAGCCATACAAGCCGGTGCTGGCTCTGTGTACTTTGGTGTTGAGCACCTCAACATGAGGGCGCGATCAGCCAATAATTTCTCCCTGGAGGACTTGAGGGAGATTGCCAAACGTGCCGGAAAGGCAGGGGTAAAAACTTATCTTACGGTAAATACTGTTGTTTTTGATGAAGAGGCTGAGACGCTTAAAAGGATCATCAATGCAGCCAAAGAAGCCGGAGTATCAGCGGTTATTGCCTCTGATTTAGCAGTCATTCAGACTTGCAGGGCAATTGGTATGGAAGTTCACATTTCAACGCAGCTGAACATTACCAATTACGAGACGGTGAAGTTCTATGCACAGTTTGCCGATGTGATGGTGCTGGCACGTGAAATGAACATAGGCAGGATTTGGGAGATCTCCAACAAGATCAAAGCGGATAATCTGCGCGGTCCGGGTGGCGGGTTAATCCGATTGGAGATGTTTGTTCATGGAGCATTGTGTATGGCCACTTCAGGCAAGTGTTATCTCTCCCTGCACGAGATGAACTCTTCTGCCAACCGTGGATCCTGCATGCAAAGCTGTCGTCGGGCATACACTGTAACTGACAAGGAGACAGGGGCGGAACTGGTGGTCGACAATGAATACATTATGTCGCCCAAAGACCTTAAAACCATTCATTTCCTGAATAAAATACTGGATGCAGGTGTTACGGTTCTTAAAATTGAGGGACGTGCCAGAAGCGCCGATTACGTAAAATGTGTCGTCGAATGCTACCGCGAAGCTGCCGATGCCTATTTGGAGGGAACCTATACGGAAGAGAAGATTGCAGATTGGGATATCCGGTTGGCGACAGTTTTCAACCGGGGTTTCTGGGATGGATATTATCTGGGACAACGTCTTGGAGAGTGGAGCGGAAATTATGGGTCATTGGCCACAAAAAGAAGGGTCTATCTTGGGAAGGTGACCAACTTCTTCACCAATATCAGTGTCGGGGAGATTAAACTGGAGACTGGCCCTTTGCACCCTGGGGATGAAATTCTGATTACAGGACCAAGTAGTGGTGTGATGCAAACCTTCGTTGAGGAGGTAAGGGTTGAGATGAAACCGGTAGATGAAGCGCCAAAAGGTTCTTACTGTTCGGTATCGGTTCCATCCAAAGTCAGACGCTCGGATAAGGTGTATAAAATTGTGGATGCTTCTCAGGTAAAATCACAATAGTTTCCGTCAAATTTCCGGTTCGATTATATTTTTTGCAAACACGCCATATCCTTCATAAAATATTATTTTTACGATGGAATAGTTTGTCAATTATGGGGAAGCGGATGTTGTTTTTTATCACGCTTGTTCTGATCGCAGGGATTTTTGCCGGGTGGTACTTCTTTGCCAAGGAATCAAGATATTTCGGTACATCGCCACTCAAAGCTGTTCCTGTAGAAGCCCCTTTCTTTGTCAGGATCCGCAACCTTGGTGAGTTTGCAGAAAAAACTGCCAAAAGCAGTTGCTGGAAATCATTGCGGGATATCGGTGAGGTAAATGAAATTTATGCGGATTTTGTTTTTCTGGATTCCCTGATCCAACAAAGCAAAATGGGGGAGAATTATCTCCTTCACAAAGAACTATTTTTTGTTCCTGAAGCAAATGCCAATCTTTATCTTGTTGAAATTGAAAGCATTGGAGAGAAAAACGGTATCAATTCCATGATCCACAACTATTTTCTTGAACGGAATATAGTTTCAACAACAGAATACTACAAAAATGTTTCAGTCCAGCAATACAAATGGGGTCTCAACAAGGAGAAGAGGAGATTCCTGCTTACATTTTACAGGGGTATTTTAATAGCCTCTACGGATAGTTTCATCCTTCATAAGGCCATTGATCAAATGGATCGGCCCTCCATTCTTGAAGATGCTGACTACCGTCGGATCAATAGAAACACGGCTGAAAATACGGATATCAATCTTTACATCAATCACAGGACCTTCCATTCCTATTTGTCCGGATTTTACTTGGATTCATTGGCCACCGGCATGCTGGAGCCCAATTATGCAAGATGGACCGAAGTTGATGTCATTCAAAAGGAGAATCAACTGCTTGTCAATGGATTCACAGTCACGGATAGCCTGCAGAGTTGCTATCTTGATGTTTTTAAGAGGCAAAAACCGATGACAAATTCATTGATACGGTGGATGCCATCTACAACCTCGTTCTTTGTGACACAAAGCCTCTCACAACCGGTTCAATACCTTGAAGATTACACTGGTTACCTTCGAAAGAACAATAAAATTGGGCTTTACGATGGAATCGTGGATGAAGTGTCAAAAGAACTCAATATCAATATCTCGCAATATTTGAAAGAAAACTGGTCCGGTGAGGCTGCGGTGATTTATACCAATCAAAACCTGGAAGATCGGGACGACAACCGGTTTTTCCTGTTGAAGGTGAAACCAGGGATCAGTGATCCTTTGGTTACTGCCGTTAAAAAGTGGTCAGCAGGCAGCCAAAATCCAATGGACGTTGAATTCGCAGAGGCAAGGAAAAACAATATTTGGAAAGTTCCGGTCAACTACTTTGGTAAACTTGTCGGCGAACTTTATTTCGGCTCAATCCGAACAAAGTGGATGACAGCCGGTGATGGATATATTCTGATGGGATCAACTCCGGCCTCGCTTAAGCGGTACCTGAATTTAATTCAAAGAGGGGCTCTCTTGCAGGGGAATTCTTCCTATTCCAAATTAAGCTCCGGACTGGCAAAAACTTCCAATTTTTACATGTGGGCCCTTCCGGGGCAATCGCTTCCTTTTTTCGAACCAATTATCAGGAGTTTGGCTTATAAAAGAGTTGAGAAGGCTAACAAAAGTCTGGTTAAAATGGAGAATGCCTTTTGGCAATGGGGCTTTGAAAATGGGCACTTTTACAATACCGCTTCCCTTTTTGTGAATCCGGATGCCAAACAAGCCGTAGTTCCATTTTGGCAGTATCCCCTCAAGGCAAAAGTGAGCAGTAATTGTCAAATTTTCACTGGTCTTTCACAAAGTAGTGGTATGGTGATCGTTTTTCAGGATCAGGATAATTGCCTGACTTGCCTTGATAGAGAGGGCTCTGAGCGTTGGAAATTAAATCTTGATGGTCCGATATTGGGTGAGATTATCACCATCCAAATCAATAAAGACGGAGACAAACAGTTGCTTTTCAATACAAGGGATGCTATTCACCTGATTAATGGAAATGGTTCAGAAGTGAAGAAATTTCCGGTTCGGCTAAAATCCCCTGCAACCAATGGGATTGCGGCATTTGACTACGACGGGAAAAGGGATTACAGGTTCCTGGTAGCGTGCAGCGATCGCAAAGTGTACAATTTTGACAAATCAGGCAAGATGATTCCTGGCTGGCAGCCAAAAACAAGTGATGGAGTGGTAGAATTTCCGGTTCGTCATTTTTCGGTTGGTTCAAAAGATTTTCTGGTCTACTTTGACCGAAACCATACCTATGTTGTCGACAGGCAGGGCCGGGAACGGGTGAAAATGCGTGACGAATTTGTTCATTCACGGAATGATATTTCAATGTGTAAATCAAAGGGATTGCCTGTCAGCATGGTTACAACCGATGAGCATGGGAAGGTCTGGCTGCTTGGATTTGATGGCTCTTCCAAAAAAGTTTTGACCGGGAGCTACTCTTCCGGGCACTATTTTATTCCTGTTGATTTTTCGGGAGACGAGAAGATTGATTTTCTTTATTGTGATAAGAAAAAGCTTACCAGATATGGTGCTACAGGGGAAAAGATCTTTGATGTTGAGGTGGATGCGAATATTGATCAGCCTCCATCTTTGTTGAATTTTGAAGGGGAGAAGATAATTATATTGGTTTCAAAA
>JAVHPO010000023.1:0-6836 GCA_036170635.1 Prolixibacteraceae bacterium
AGCTGGTTTACCTGTATGCGACCAACGCCGAAGCACAATTTAGCTTTATCGAGGCGGCCAAAAGCAAGGGTTACGATGTCTTGTTAATGGATGATGTCCTGGCTACACCACTGCTCAATCATTTCGAACAGAAATTCCCTGAATCCCATTTTGTCAGGGTAGATGCGGATGTAGTTGAGAAACTGATTGCCAAAGAGGATCTCGACCAACCCGTGCTAACGACCGATGAAAAAAATGAATTGAGTCCGATCTTTCAGTCTGTAATACCAAAAGAGCGCGGACAGTTTATCATCGACTTCCAAAATCTGGGAGAGACCGGTTCTCCAATGGTGATCACCCAAAATGAATTCATGCGCCGGATGAAGGACATGTCCAAGATGCAGGCAGGTATGAGTTTCTATGGCGAGATGCCCGATAGCTATAACCTGGTGGTGAACCTGTCACATCCTTTGGTGAAGAAGGTAATGGACGAGAAAGAGTCGCAACTCAGCGGAGAACTCACCAAACTCCGTGGCGAATTGACAAAATTAAACGATCAAAAAGGCTCACTGGAAAAGCTGAAAGAGGGCAAAAAAGATGAGGAGGTTCCTCAGGAAGAGAAGGATCTTTTAAATGAAACCAGGGACAACATCTCCAAAATTGAAGCCGAAAGGCGCGAAAAACTGGAGCAATTTGGTGCGGCTAGTCCATTGGCCAACCAGTTGGTCGATCTCGCTTTCCTTGCCAACAACATGTTGAAAGGAGAGGCTCTGGCAAACTTCGTCAAACGCAGTATCGAACTGATTAAATAATAGTTACGATTCATTTCTAATAATTCTCACCCCGTCACTCTGAGTGAAGGGGTGAGAATTTTATTTTAACAAATGAAAATGTGCCAGACCGCCTTCGGACGTCTCCTTGTAGATGGAGGGCAGATCGTGTCCCGTCTGTGCCATGGTTTGAACTATTTTGTCAAAACTGATCATGTGCCTGCCATCCGAAAGCATCGAATAGTTGTTGTGGTTGATGGCACGCGCGGCTGCAAAGGCGTTTCTCTCAATGCAGGGCACTTGCACCAATCCGGCAACAGGATCACAGGTTAAGCCAAGGTGGTGTTCCAGTCCCATTTCGGCAGCATATTCGACCTGAAAAATACTGCCTCCACTCATCTGAGTGGCAGCCGCCGAAGCCATGGCACAGGCTGTCCCAACCTCCCCCTGACAACCAACTTCAGCTCCAGATATGGAGGCATTGGATTTTACGATGTTCCCGATAAGTCCGGCTGTTGCCAATGCTTTCAGTATTTTCTTGTCCGACATCTTGTAAAATTTACTGGCGTATTTGAGCACTGAGGGCAGCACTCCGCATGCGCCGCAGGTTGGTGCTGTCACAATTAGACCCCCGGCTGCATTCTCTTCCGACACCGCCAGTGCATAGGCATAGATCATTCCGCGCTTTTTAATATCCGGTTCAAAATACCTGGCCTTTTCGAAATAAGCGCAAGCTTTTCTCGGATAGTTGAGAATCCCCGGCAGGGGACCTTCAGCCTCAAGTCCGCGTTTAATTGCATTCTGCATTACTTTCCAAACCTCATCAAGGTAATCCCAGATATCAGGATCTTCGTGTTCTTCAACATATTCCCAAATACTCTTACCATTGTCGTAACACCAATTCAATATGGAATCCATGCTGTTCTCCGGATAGACCTGCCTGGTTTCCGAAACAGTCAGATCATCTACGATGGATCCTCCTCCCACAGAATAGGCTACCCATCTGTCAATTATATTTTTGGATGCATCCATCGATTCAAATTTCAGGGCATTCGGATGTCTGGGAAGGAAAACGGCGGGTAGCCATTCAAACTCTACCGGATGAGGTTTCAAGGTATTGATAATCGCCAAATCGGTTAGGTGACCTTTGCCTGTTGCCGCCAGACTGCCATAAAGAGTTACCCTGAAAGAGGAAGCAGAGGAATTTTTTTGCAAAAATAGCTCTGCCGCTTTTTTTGGGCCCATGGTGTGGCTGGAGGAGGGTCCGTAACCTATCTTGTAGATCTCCCTGATAGATTCCATTTGATTCTATTTGATTACAAATTTTAAACAGTTTCTTAAAGTTGAACAAAGTTAACAAATTGTGCCAACGCCTTTCAGGGTACTGCATTTTTATACATTTTGTCCGCTTCAAAATCGTTTTTAACAGATAAATTCGGGATATTTGTAGTAGGCACTAAAGCAATATTGAATGGCATTAAATTTGAGTGAAAAAGATCTGGAAAAGATCATTCTTGTTGGAGACAGGGTACTGGTTAAACCTAAAAATCCAAACCAGCAAACCTCCTCCGGTTTGTACCTTCCTCCAGCCGCAGTAGAAAAAGAGAGCGTACATTCGGGGTATGTTATTAAAACCGGCCCGGGCTTTCCGATTCCGGCCATGACCGATGATGATGAGCCCTGGAAAGATATAAAAGATGAGGTAAAATATGTGCCCCTGCAGGCACGGGAAGGGGACCTTGCGGTTTACCTGAATAAAATGGGATTCGATATCGAGTTCAAAAACGAAAAATACCTGATACTGCCCCATTCGGCCATCCTGATGCTGGTCCGTGAAGAGGGATTGTTTGAATAAAAAAAGGGTGTCGAGCGACACCCTTTTCTGACTTAACCTAACTAACCTTAATCCTATGAAAAAATGCTTTTCAGCAACGACTCAAAGATACAACCCAAGTGTATTAAGAGCTTATAATCAAAGTTAATTAAGGTTAATTAATCAACCTGCTTCTATTCGGTAACCTCAACGGCAACCTCATTGCTTTGCCATAAACCATGCTTGGTACAGAATGCATGAGCCATCAGTTTCATGCTCCTGGTAGGCACGATATATAAATCGACCTCAACCTGACTTGGTGCACTACCCATTGTTCCGGCAGAAAGAGTGGTTTGAGCCAGCATCTTCTCGCCATCCCAAAGCTGGACCCAGCTGATGTAATGATCAAAATCGTCAGGGTGTTTGTACTCTTCCCCTACCTGGATTTTAACCTTGAATTTTTCGCCTTTAACGGCAGTCGCCGCACAATGCACAAAAGCCGAATGACGGTCAATGTAATCGCGCTTTGCTTCCCTTTCAATTTGGGAAATGTCTTCGTAACGATTGATTTTCATGTGTAAATAATTTGTTTTTTAATGGCCACATGGAACCCTCAATAATATTCATCCTCTTTGGCGGTATTTTCTCATGAGGGTTTCATCTTGATTTTTAATTTTGATTTGCACTTATATAAGATCGAATCCTATGAATATCAATGTTTGGAAAGATAGCTGGCAACGCCTTCAGCGGATGCACTCATCGCATCTTCACCCGGTTTCCAGTTGGCAGGACAAACTTCGCCGAACTCTTCGAAATGGATCAGCGCATCTACCATCCTGATCGCCTCATCCACGTTACGCCCCAGCGGAAGATCGTTGACCAGTTGGTGACGTACTACCCCATTCTTGTCGATAAGGAAAAGTCCTCTGTAAGCAACAGGTGCACCAACAAATGAGGATTGGCCCTCATCATTTACTTCATACTCTCCTGCAAGAACACCATAGTTCTCGGCAATTGTTTTGGACAAGTCTGCTACCAATGGAAATTTTACACCTTTGATTCCACCGTTTTTCTTTTCAGTGTTCAGCCAGGCCCAGTGAGAAAATTCAGAATCAACTGAACATCCTACTACAGCAACGTTTCGCTTTTCAAATTCAGATAGTTTTTCCTGAAAAGCCAGGATTTCTGTCGGACAAACAAAAGTAAAATCGAGTGGATAGAAAAAGAAGACCACATACTTTTTCCCGACAAACTGATCCAGTGAATAGTCACCAACGATATCGTTGCCGTTGATTACGGCGGCAGCCTTAAATGAAGGCGCTTTCTTACCTACTAATGTACACATATCTAATTTTTTAAATATAAAATGAAATGATTACAAAAATATATCATTAAATAGAAATAAACAAATTTCCTTTGTTAAGTTAATAAAAATATTTCCAAAAACCAACATACAATTTAAAATGTTACTAAACTGTAAAACAGTTACTCAGACGTTTTGTTCATTGAAAAAAAACCACCATATTTGTATTGAATTCAGAAAAACCAGAATGGAACAGCAACAAATTTCTGCTTACCTGCTCAAAAGCGGGATCAGACCGCTTCAGAAGCGGGTTAAAATCATGAGTTATTTGGTCTCAAAACGCAACCATCCAACGGTTGATATGATATACAGCGACTTGATTCATGAGATCAACGGATTGTCAAAAACGACTATATACAACGTACTCAATCTGTTTGTGCAATCTGGTGTCGCACTGGCACTTAACATCGAAGGAAATGAAGTTCGTTACGATGCCGACACTTCTACACATGGGCATTTTAAGTGCAAAATATGTTCCGGGGTGATCGATTTCCGGATCAAGCTGGAAGATCTTCCAAATCCTGTGCTTGAAGGTTTTAGAGTTGATGAGCGCCATTATTATCTGAAGGGAGTCTGTTCCTTCTGTGCCGATAAAATTGAGGCGTAAATTTAGAATCGATGTAATTTCATATGAAACTTTGGGATAAAGGGACAAAAATCAACGATCTGATCGAATCTTTTACCGTGGGAAAAGACCCGGAAATGGACTTTTTTCTTGCAAAATTCGATGTCGTTGGCTCTTTGGCCCATATTCAAATGCTTGAGCAAATTGGCTTGTTGCGAAAAGAAGAGTTAGCACTACTTTCCAAAGAGTTAAAAAATATCTACCGTGAAATCGCCGATGGGAATTTTGCAATCCAGGAGGGGGTTGAAGATATTCATTCCCAAATCGAGCTGATGCTGACAAACCGGCTCGGCGAGACCGGTAAAAAGATCCATAGCGGCAGGTCCAGGAATGATCAGGTACTTTTGGATTTAAAACTCTTCGCAAGAGACGCCATCCGGGAAGTCACGGAAAATTGCTGCCACCTGTTCGACATCCTGATAACCCAAAGCGACAAATACAAAGCCGTGCTGATGCCAGGATATACGCATCTTCAGGTGGCTATGCCCTCCTCTTTCGGATTGTGGTTCAGCGCCTATGCCGAAAGTTTAACAGATGACCTGATGCTTCTGCAGGCTGCTTATCGTGTGGCCGACCAGAACCCACTCGGATCAGCTGCCGGTTATGGATCATCATTTCCGCTCAACAGGCAAATGACCACCGATCTGCTCGGTTTTGAGACCATGAATTTCAATGTGGTTTATGCCCAGATGGGTCGCGGGAAGATGGAGCGTACTGTCCTCTCAGCCTTGGCATCCATCGCTGCTACAATCGCCAGATTGGCCTACGATGTTTGTCTTTTTATGAGCCAGAATTTTAATTTCGTAAAGTTACCGGATGAACTGACAACAGGATCCAGCATCATGCCCCACAAAAAGAATCCCGATGTATTTGAGCTACTGCGGGCTCATTGCAACAAAATTCAGGCTTTACCGGCACAAATGCTTACCATCACCAACAATTTACCCAGCGGTTATTTCAGGGACATGCAACTGACCAAAGAGCTCTTTATTCCGGCTTTTCAGGAGTTGAATGACTGCATCGGAGTTGCTGCCTTTGCCCTTGAAAACATCACGGTTAATGAGCACATCCTGGAAGATGACAAGTACCGCTATTTGTACAGCGTCGAAGAAGTTAACCGGCTTGTGCTGGCAGGAATTCCTTTCAGGGATGCCTACCGCGAGGTGGGTGCCGCGATTGAGAAAAATCAATTCAATCCGGTCACAGAAATTCACCACACCCACGAAGGAAGTATTGGAAACCTTTGCCTCGACCGGATTCAGGCAAAAATGGACCAGGTCGTTTCCCAATTCAATTTTGAAAAAGCCTCGAAGGCCATCGAAACACTTCTGCAAGAATAGGGGTACACCTCCGCCTGACCATTTGGTCGCCTGGCTTACACGTCAAAAAGTTTAAAATTTAATGTTCTTTTAACCTGAATATTAAATTATTCAATTCCAACAGCTTAAATTAAAATTTTTGCTATTTTTCCTATTCGGGCGATAATAAATCACGATTCAGGAGCATCAATTTATTGGAAAAATGAAAAAAAAAGCTATTTTTGCTTTCGAATATTAATAATTATCGCTATTTTTCTTACATCTTATTATTTTTTTAGTTAAATAATAAGAAATTTATAATAAAGAAAGCGTTTTAAAAACCTACTCAATCAGTAAGAGTTATGGAACACAAAAAATTCCCAACCCCGGTAGGATTGTATGATCCGGCTTTTGAACACGACGCTTGTGGAATTGGTTTTGTTGCACACATCAAAGGGGCCAAATCACACGATATTGTCCAGCGCGGACTGACTGTTTTGCTCAACATGGACCACCGTGGTGCGACAAGTTCCGACAACAAGACCGGCGATGGAGCCGGCATCCTTTTGCAGATGCCCCATGATTTTTTCATTTCACAGGGAATCGACCTACCCGAACCAGGCAGGTACGGAGCAGGACTTGTTTTTCTGCCGGTCGCTGAAGAGGAGGCCGAATTTTGCGTGGAAGTATTGAACCGGTATGTCGAGGCCGAAGGATTGAAACTCGTTGCCTGGCGGAATGTCCCGGTTGATGGTTCTGTCATCGGAGAGATTGCCCGCAGCACCGAACCGATGATCCGTCAGATTTTCGTCAAGGGGAATTACGAGCAGGATGTATTGGAAAGAAAACTATATCTGGCAAGAAAACAGGCCGAAAGAAGTGTCAGGGAATCGAAACTTGCCGGGAAAAACAGCTTCTACCTGCCTAGTTTTTCCAGCAAAATAATGATTTACAAGGGGATGTTTACCCCCAGCCAACTGAGGGACTA
>JAVHPO010000024.1:0-1344 GCA_036170635.1 Prolixibacteraceae bacterium
CCTGAATAAGGATTTCGGCATTGTACTGATCTTCCGAAGTTTTTCCTTCCAGATGCGTTTTTTTGATCAAAGCCATTTTGGCCTCATGTTCACCGGTAGCCATATCAGCCAGCTTTTTCAGCCTTGCTTTCTCTTTCTTTTCAGCTTTAGATTCTTTTTTTTCATCACCAACTCCCTGTTTCTTTGTACCAAGTTCGTTGTAGGCATCGATTTGTTTTTGAATGGTTTCGATCGCAACATTTCGTGCTGCAATTTCCTTTACGGTAGTTCGCGGCATTTTTTCAGCCTGTTCAAGAAGTAATTCCTGCGCACGGACCAGATCTTCTGCCATGGCTGCTGCTCCGTTATCGCTGCCATCTTCCGGATCCTTTGGCTCTTCCGTAGGTATTTTGGTGATATCAAGCAATAGGTTTTTCTCATTGGTCAGGTTTTTCAAGGTTTCTTCATACGCTGCATTGCGGTAACCGGCCATATTTCTGGTATATTTCATATACATTCCCTGTGCCCTGAAAAATGCTTTCGTACCTGCCCAAACATAATCCATGCCCTGCAGCGGGTCTTTTCCGGATTCAAGCTCATTTAGTTTTTTATTCACATCCACCAACTGTTCGAAAGCGGCCTGTACTTTGGCTTTCCGTTCGAGGTTTGCCAGGTAACGGTCAATGGCTTTTGTCGCTCCGTCTGTATTTAAGGATTCAAGGGTAATGTTACCAAGGTATTCAGGAGCTATTTCCTGAAGTTTTTTGATGGCAGCTAAACGGGCTTCTTTGGAAACAACTTCATCTTTGGCCATATTGACCAATTGTTCGACCCGTGATTTTTCTTCGGCAATGTTGTTTTTGGCGGTCAGGTTCAGGTCGCTCATTAGCTTCTGTGCCTTTTGAGCAGCGGTCATTTGTCCGGAATAATAATACAAAGCTGTTCCGGCGGCAACGATCAGTCCAACAAACAAACCAATCGGGTTTGCCATCATGGCCGCGCTGAATGCCCGAAATTGAATGGCTGCTACGGCAAGGTTTCCGGAGAGCAGCGCCACACCGGCATTGTAAAGCGAAATGGCTGCAAACTGGGCGGTATAGGCAAGTGCCTGCAATTTACCGGCAATCACACTCCGGAGGGTTAAACTGTATTGTACCCCATCAATTTCGATACTCCTTAATTTGATTGCATTTAACATGCCTTGCCAGATGGTTGCCAGCTTGGTTGCAACGGTATATGCGGTAAGCGAATAAATCAGGGTTAGGATCAGAACTTTATGCCTTGAAATAAAACCGATCGAAACAGTCAGGGCCTTGATGAAATAAGTCAATCCATTGGTGCTTACCTGAAGGGCCGGGGCCAGTT
>JAVHPO010000025.1:0-1341 GCA_036170635.1 Prolixibacteraceae bacterium
CAAAGGAAGGTACGCCGATTCTTATTCATCAAGGCGGCGTGATGGATCGTCCCGCCACGGCGGCGAAGGTGGTGAGTAGGTTCGCGAAACTTTAGGTAATTGGTAATTGGTGAATTGGGACGACCTGAGAGTGTGGCGGGTCGTCTCTCCCTTAATCTTAGAACAAATGGTATATTATCGGCATGAAGACATCCACGATTGATTTATTCTGTGGAATTGGCGGGCTTTCTTATGGTTTACAGAAGGCTGGCATATCTGTTGTTGCAGGCGTGGATTTGGATGCTTCTTGCAAATATGCTTACGAAGAAAATGTTGGGGCAGAGTTTCTTCCAAAGGATATAACAGAGATTAGCGGGAGCGATATAAATAAAGAATATTGGTCGAATAAAAACGAAACAAAAATCCTTGTTGGCTGTGCGCCATGTCAGCCATTTTCTACACATGCCAATAAAATCAAGAATAAAGAGGCGGGGAGCAAATGGCATTTAATTGATGAATTCAAGAGGATCATTGGCGAAGCCTCACCCGATATAGTCTCAATGGAAAATGTCCCGAATTTAGCGAATCAAAAAATATTTCAGGATTTTGTGGACTTTTTGAAAGAAAAAAAATATTTTGTTTTTTACACCAACGTTTATTGCCCTGATTATGGTATTCCCCAAAAACGCCGTAGATTGGTTTTACTTGCCTCTAAGTTTGGTGAAATCGAATTAATTCCAAAAACACATACAGAAGAAAATTATGTTACCTTGCGAGATGCTATTGGCAACTTGCCACCTGTAAAGTCAGGTGAAGTTTGCAAAAGCGATCCATTACATAGAACCACGAAACTTTCAGAAATCAACTTGAAGCGTATTAAAGCGTCTAAGCCTAATGGCACTTGGCTTGATTGGGATGAAGACTTGCTTTTGGCATGTCATAAAAAGAACACTGGAAAGAGCTATCAATCAGTTTACGGCAGGATGTCTTGGGATGAGCCTTCATCCACGATTACAACCCAATTCTTCAATTATGGAACTGGAAGATTTGGACATCCAAAGCAAAATAGAGCATTGACAATAAGAGAAGCGGCTATATTACAAACATTTCCGAGTGAATATAAATTTTATAAAAATGAAAAAGACATTTTCATAACAAAATTGGGCGTGCAAATTGGGAATGCAGTGCCAGTGGATTTAGGTTTTGCAATCGGAAAATCCATCAAACTACATATTGAGGGCAACCATGGCAAAACAAAACGATCAATTCTCGTTTGAAATTTCCTTAGAGAGCGTTTTGAATCATTTAGAGAGTGTTTTGAAATTAGTTGGGTAAACTTGTTGGTGTGAACAGACAAGCCTA
>JAVHPO010000026.1:0-6689 GCA_036170635.1 Prolixibacteraceae bacterium
TATTGCCAGGTCATCTCGGTCAGCTCTCCGGCACGGCTGGGTAGACGTGTATAATCAGGAGGAATGGCCAAGACTTTTTTACGCTCGCCAAGCTTTTGGAAAGCTTCGAATAAACCCTTTTTCAGATCATCATTGCTGAGCTCAAGCTCTGTTGAACCAATCTTATAATAAATCATATCAATAATTTACAATTTATTCATTTACTATTTACTATTTAGCGCAGCAATCTTGATATGCGCAAATGGTAAATAGTCAATGGTCTAATAGTCAACTTTATAATTTGCTATTCCCGGATTTGCCGTTCTTAGCATGTTTTAGCTTATTTTTCATTGTTGTGATTGAACTTACCATTATTTTTAACAACTCCTGATTTTCCGAAATCAGATCATCAAGAAGATTTGATTTTACTAAGCCTGATTCTACAAGTAATTCCAACCAATAAATTGTTTCGTCCAATTCTTCTTCTACCATCTTCAGTTTATCAGAAAATCCCTGTCTGATTTGCCTAAACAAGCTGAACGATAATTAGCACCAGGAGATGTTCCGGATCGAATAATCTGACTGCCAATAACTTTCCCTGTTAAGGAATTTGGCAGGCTTTCGGCAAGCTTAATAATCCTCAATGCAAAGATCTTTAATCTTCTCTTCAAATCTTCGGCGTTCATCGCATCTGTAAGTCAAATGAATATAACATATAAAAAATTGACTATTTATTCATTGACTATTTACAATTAGGCGCTGCAATCTTGATCTGCCAAAATGGTAAATTGTCAATGGTCTAATAGTAAATCATCGTTTAACGCGTGCATTCCCCTTCCAAATACTCCAAACCATATCCTCATCGGCAGGTTGGGCATAGTCGGTAAGAAAAGTGGTCGCCAACGCGCCGGAAGCCCAGCCGAACTGGATCCATTTGGCCGGTTCCCAACCCTTCAGGATACCATAAAGCAATCCGCCGACGAAACCATCTCCACCGCCAATGCGGTCGAGGATGTTGATTTTTCGAGGCTCAACAACATGCCATTCAGACCCTTCCAGAACGATTGCACCCCAAAGATGTTCGTTGACACTGACTACCTGTCGCAATGTGGTGGCAAAAACCGAAGCATTGGGGAATTTCGCTTTCACCCGGTAGATCATCTCCTTGAATCCGTCAATTTCAGAGCTGATTTGCTTTCCACCGGCTTCCGGTCCTTTAATTCCGAGACATAGCTGGAAGTCCTCTTCGTTGCCAATCAGGATATCGGACACAGAGGCAATCTCTTCAAAAATGGCACTCAATTCGGCTTCCCTTCCTTTCCAAAAAGAGGCACGGTAGTTAAGGTCAAAAGCAATACGCGTGCCATGTTTTTTGGCCATGCGTACAAGTTCGAGACAGAACTTGCTGGTTTCGGGCGACAAGGCACCAATGAGTCCGGAAAGATGCACGATCTGGACACCTTCCTGAACAAAAATACGATCGAGATCAAAATCTTTGACATTCAGGGTACGTCCGACTTCACCTGCACGGTCGTTGTGAACCCTTGGACCTCGGGTTCCATAGCCACTGTCGGCAATGTTGAACTGGTGGCGGTATCCCCATGGATTGCCCTGCTCAACCTCAGCACCTTCGTAGGTCATATGTCTGCTCAGAAGGTTACTCTTTATCATGTTGGCAATCGGACTGTCTTTGACGAAAGTGGTCAGTACTTTTACAGGAAGTCCGAGATAAGAGGAGATACTGGCGACGTTGGTTTCTGCACTGGAAACCTCCATCTGAAAAAGTGAGCTACTGTGAACGGGCTGTCCGTTAACAGGAGTAATTCGAATTCCCATGCTGGTTGGAACCAGGAGGGAAGTTTTGCAATTTTGCTTTAATGTGAGGCTCATACAAAAAAGTTTGAAATGTTATATTGTTTAAAATATTTGAAAAGTCACCGGTCCCTGAGCGTAGCCGAAGGGTTATACTCCGCTGTATGCGTTAAATCCGCCATCTATCGGAATAACAATCCCGGTTACGAAGGAGGAGATATCTGATAAAAGATAAAGCGCCGCACCTTGTAAGTCATCCGGATCGCCAAATTTACCCATGGGGGTATTGGTAACGATTTTGTTGCCGCGTGCCGAGTAACCACCGGTTTTTTCATCTAATACCAAAAAACGGTTCTGGTTGGTGATAAAGAATCCGGGAGCCACTGAATTCACCCTGATTCCCATTTTGGCCAGGTGAACTGCCAACCATTCGGTGAAGTTGTTGACAGAAGCCTTGGCAGCCGAATAGGCAGGAATCTTGGTAAGCGGGTGATATGAATTCATGGAAGAAATATTCAGGACTGAGCCTTTTTTGCTCAGGAGCATATCACGGGTAAAAACCATGGTTGGAAGGATGGTTCCCTTAAAATTCAAAGCAAAAACCTTGTCAAAACCCTCCATTTGCAAACCATAGAAGGTCCTTTCGAGGTTTTCAAGATCTCCCTCTTCCATCTGTTCCACCTGGGTGGTCGCCTGTGGAGAATTACCGCCTGCTCCATTGATCAGCAGTTCGACAGGACCCAATTTTTCGTTGATAATTGACTTTGCTGCCTCCAGCGACTCTTTGTCAAGCACATTGGCTTTTACTCCGATACAGGTTGCATTGAATTCATGGCTAATGTCGGAGGCAACTTGTTGAGCGAGCTCTTCATTTATGTCGACGATGGCAACTTTTGTGCCAACGGATACCAGCGCCTTAACCAGCGAAATACCGATCACGCCGGCACCACCGGTGATGACGCATACTTTACCATTCAGGTCGTCAAAAGAAATTTTCTTCATTACTATATGATTTAATGTTTGAAATTTAAATAGAGTTGTAGAAATCGATATTTTCCTTGGTAATCAAATCGATGGAAGTATAATTTTCCTTCTTGATGATCTCCTTCTTTACCAAAGAATCGAACAGGAGATGGATGGCACGAAAGCCCTGAAGTTCAGGCCTCTGACAGATCAAAAAATCAATTTTCCCCTCCCTGAGCAAGGCAATGTTTTGTGGGATAAGATCGTATCCGATAATTTTGGGTGCAACACAAAGCGCCTTGAAGCAGGCGGCTGCCAAATGCACTTTTGAGTTTGTCACAAAGACCCCACTGACCTCACAGGGATCTATATCAAGTTCGCGCAAGTGGGTATTGATCTCACCATCTTTACCTGAAACTTCTATTTTTATGATCCTGTGGTTGTTCTCCTTCTCTTCAAAGTAACGCATAAAGCCGCGTTCGCGTTTGATCAGGTGACTGGCATTGTCCAACTCTTTGGCAACATGTATCAGAAGTATCAAACTCTTCTCCTTCACACCCCAATCGGTCAGTTTGGCGGCAAGGTAGCCGCTGTCAAACGGGCTCTGAGCAACGAATCCAATGGGATTGGTCTCCTCAAGGGTCGCATCAATATAAATGTATGGGATTTTTCGCTCATCCAGTTGCTTGGTCAACTTTGTTGCCTCCCGTTTGGCCCAGGGAGCCATCATGACCGCATCAGGAGAGTCGAGTAACAGTTTTTCACCCTCCGCAGAAAATGAATGTGAATCATCCATGTCGAAGAAATATTGCTGTAGTTTCACCCCATAGGCTTTGAGTTGGCTCATGGCTTTTTCAACACCATTTTGCGGTTTGGACCAGTAGGTATCCTGACTGGAAGATTTTGGCATTAACGTTGCAAAGACAATACTCTTCTTGGACGCAAGGCTACTTGCCAGAAGGTTTGGCCGGTAATCCAGGTCGTCAATGATCTGCTGAATTTTCAGCTTGGTCTCCTTTGAAACCTCCCCCTCTTTTGTGCAGGACCCTGTCGACAGTCCCAATCGAAACTCCGGCCTTAAGTGCGATATCCTTGATCCGTATATTCTTTCTCATCTTACTGATTAAGTTGGAGCAAATTTAAACATTATTTCAATTCGTGTACGAACACGGAAAAAAATAATTTTCATATTTTTCGTTAAAACTTTCATTTTATTAAACCTTGGATTAAAAAAATATCTATTTTCGTGAACGAACACGGAAAAAAATTCAGCCATGAAAAAGATAGGAAAATACAGTTTTGGAATTGGCGACAGATTCGCCCATCAGGGAAAAGCCCAACTCAAGGCACTTATGAAGGCTCAAAAAGGAGGTATTGAAGTAACTCCGGTTTGGAATAAATCAAACAGGGAACACATGTATGTTCACTCAAATCCTTCCGATACCAGGAATGAGGCAGATCAGGCTGTAAAGGCACTGGGTTACAAAGGCGACTATTGTGTCGATGCCGATCACATCAATCTTGGAAACGTGCAGGGATTTATCGCTTCATCTGATTTCTTCACCATTGACGTGGCCTCAAAAATTGGAATTCCTGCCTCGACTAAAGAGACTTCATCATTTATTGCTTCTTGTGCAGCCTATAAAGGTGAACTCAATATTCCCAATATTACACATCCATTTCATGTAAATGACGCGTTGCTGAAAAAAATCGCCGATAAGTTCTTGACCGCCATCACAGAAGCGGGAAAGATCTACCGGTTTATCTCCGAACACAAGGGTTCAGATGATTTCGTAACCGAGATCTCTATGGATGAAGTTGAATCCCCGCAGTCGCCTGTTGAACTCTTTTTTATCCTGAAGATGATTGCCAATCAGGGTATTCCCGCCCAAACCATCGCACCCAAGTTCACCGGCAGATTCAACAAAGGGGTGGATTATGTCGGGGATGTAGCCATGTTTGCGAAAGAGTTCGAAGAGGATATTCTGGTTATTGATTATGCCGTCAAAGCGTTTAAAATGATGGACAATCTGAAACTAAGCGTACACTCAGGTTCAGACAAGTTCTCCATCTATCCTGAAATCCAAAGAATCCTTTCCAAATACAACAAAGGAATTCACGTTAAAACAGCCGGAACTACCTGGCTCGAGGAGGTGATCGGACTCGCGTTATCCGGTGGTGAAGCATTGAAAGCGGCTAAATCAATCTACTCACAGGCCCTTGCGCGAAAGGATGAATTGTGTGCACCGTATGCCGATGTAATCGACATCAATACCGGTCAGCTACCTACAGTGGAAGAGGTTGAAACCTGGAGCAGCGAAAAATTCGCCAATACCCTCAGGCATATCCCGGGACATCCGGATTACAATGCAAATTTGAGACAACTGATTCATGTTGGTTACAAAATTGCGTCAGAAATGGGAACCTATTACACCGATCTGCTAAAAGCCAATAGCGAGGTAATTGGTCAGTGTGTTGAAGAAAACCTTTATGACAGACATTTGAAGAGGCTATTCAATTTATAATTGACTATTTATTCATTGACTATTTACAATTTACGCTCCGATCTTGCCCTGCGCTAAATAGTAAATTGTAAATTGTCTAATAGCAAATCACACAGATATCATGAAACAATTTATGGATGAAGATTTTCTTTTGCAATCGGAGATTGCCAAAGAGCTGTACCACGACCATGCAGCGAAAATGCCCATTTTCGATTATCACTGTCATATCGCTCCCAAAGAGATATCCGATGATAAGCGGTTTGACAACATGACGCAAATTTGGCTGAACGGCGACCATTACAAATGGAGGGCCATGAGGGCGAACGGAGTGGACGAACGCTATTGCACCGGAGATGCACCGGATTGGGAAAAGTTTGAAAAATGGGCAGAAACAGTACCTTATACTTTACGCAATCCACTTTACCACTGGACACATCTCGAATTAAGAAATCCTTTTGGAATCAAAGATTTACTAAATAAACAGAGCGCCCATTCCATTTGGGACCGGTGCAACGAGCAGCTTAATTCGGAAGGATTCTCCTGTCGCGGTATCATCGAAAAAGCCAATGTACATACTATTTGTACAACGGACGATCCAATTGATACATTGGAATACCACAGAAACATCAAGGTAAGCGGATTTAAAGTAAACGTACTGCCGGCATGGCGTCCGGATGCAGCCATGATGGTTGATACACCGGCCACCTTTAACAGTTATGTCGATAAACTGGAAAAAGCTGCCAATTACAGCATCTCCGATTATCCAGGGTTAATCTCCGCAATCGACAAAAGGCACCAGTTTTTTCACGACAACGGTTGCCGTCTTTCCGACCATGGATTAGATACCATTTATGCAGCCGAATATACGGAGAAGGAGATTACCGCTATCTTTTTAAAAGTTAGGAGCGGAAAATCGCTTTCACCAGAAGAGATTGTGCAATTCAAATCTGTCATGCTGTACGAGTTCGGCATAATGGACCACAGGCGGGGCTGGACACAGCAATTCCATCTGGGTGCGCTACGCAACAACAATACCAGGCTCTTCAATCAGCTGGGTCCGGATAAAGGATTCGACTCCATTGGAGACCTTGAGATTGCCCGTCCACTGTCAAAACTCCTGAACAAACTAGATATGGAGAATAAGCTGGCCAAAACGGTTCTTTACAACCTCAACCCGCGCGACAACTATTTGATCGCCACCATGGCCGGCAACTTTCAGGACGGTTCCGTACCCGGAAAGATCCAATACGGATCGGGTTGGTGGTTCCTTGATCAGAAAGATGGAATGGAAGAACAAATGAAAGCGCTCTCCAACCTGGGTCTTCTGAGCAGGTTTGTAGGAATGCTGACAGATTCAAGAAGTTTCCTCTCTTATCCCCGGCACGAATACTTTAGAAGGATTTTATGCAACCTTCTTGGCAACGATGTTGT
>JAVHPO010000027.1:0-2379 GCA_036170635.1 Prolixibacteraceae bacterium
TGTGGCAGTACCCGAAGGATTGCCCATGAGCGTGACGCTTAGTCTGGCGTTGAGCATGCGCCGCATGCTGCAGTCAAACAACCTTGTCCGGAAGATGCATGCCTGCGAAACCATGGGAGCCGCCACAGTTATCTGCACCGACAAAACCGGTACACTTACGCAGAACAAGATGAAGGTTTTCCGGACCAACTTCTTCGGACTGGAGAGCCAATCATTATCCAAATCAGAATTAAGTGAGCTTATCAGGATCGCCATTGCAGTAAATTCTACTGCCTATCTCGATTTTACCGATCCGGCAAATGTCAGTTCAATCGGAAACCCGACGGAAGCCGCGCTTCTTTTCTGGCTCCACGATCAGGGCACCAATTACCTTGAAGTCAGAAATGAGGCGACTGTGGTTGAGCAACTCACCTTTTCGACCGAACGGAAATACATGGGCACCATCATCGAATCCCCTGAAGGCAAAAAGATTCTCTTCGTCAAAGGTGCTCCTGAAATTGTGCTGAACCTCTGTCAATCTGTCCGTTTACAAGACAAAAATGTACCGGTTGCTGACTACAGGAATGAGATCGAAAGCCTTCTGACCGGCTACCAGGGTCAGGCGATGCGGACGCTTGGGTTTGCCTATGAGGTCATTGAGGATGACAGCGAACGCATTGTCAACGGGAAGATAGAAGCCTCCAACCTGCAATTCATAGGCATTGCAGCCATCTCCGATCCTGTCAGGGAGGATGTTCCCGTTGCGGTAGCCGAATGTCTGAATGCCGGCATTGACGTCAAGATTGTTACCGGAGATACTCCGGGCACAGCCAGGGAGATTGGCCGGCAGATCGGGATCTGGAAAGAGGGGATTGGCGAAGAACAGCTGATCACAGGTATAGAATTTGCAGCTCTTTCGGATGAAGCGGCTGCCCTGCGTATCCGGAAGTTAACGATCATGTGCCGCGCCCGCCCCACCGACAAACAGCGGCTTGTTCAACTGTTGCAGCTGGCCGGATCGGTCGTGGCGGTAACCGGCGACGGCACCAACGACGCGCCCGCCCTGAACTTCGCCCATGTCGGATTATCCATGGGCTCCGGGACATCTGTTGCCAAAGAGGCCAGCGACATCACACTGCTCGACGACTCTTTCAAAAGCATCGCCACGGCCGTGATGTGGGGACGATCGTTGTACCAAAACATTCAGCGGTTTATCCTCTTTCAACTTACCATCAATGTGACGGCGCTGGTGATTGTCTTACTGGGATCTATTTTTGGCCGCGAAATGCCCCTGACTGTAACCCAAATGCTGTGGGTAAACCTCATCATGGATACCTTTGCCGCCGCGGCCCTGGCCTCCCTGCCTCCCAATAAAAAGGTGATGCAGCACAAACCGCGCAGAAATGAAGATTTCATCATCACCCGGCAGATGAGACAATTTATCCTCTCAGTTGCCGTCATTTTTGTTGTTTTTCTGCTATGGTTACTCTACTATTTGACGGATCCAACAGGAGAGATCTCCCGTGAAAACCTCTCCAAATTCTTCTCCATTTTTGTCATGCTGCAGTTTTGGAATCTTTTCAACGCCAAGGCATTCGCTTCAGGCCATTCCGCCTTTCACCAACTGCACAAAAGCATTGGTTTCATCATCACGGTAGTGCTGATTTTAACCGGTCAGATATTGATCGTCACATTTGGCGGTGATGTTTTCCGGACTGTTCCATTGCCATTTAAAGATTGGATGGTCATCGTGGGGGCCACATCCGTTGTCCTTTGGATCGGAGAGGCTGGAAGACTATTAGCCAAACTTAGCAGAAAGAGGAGCTGAAGGAAAAATGGTCTCTGTCAGGGCATGTGAATTATGTAAGACATATCCTGAATTGTGTAATATTCTCCGGATACCGGGGAACTAATTTTACATCGAAGTAATGTAAACAATAAAATATTACACAATGCAAAAAATATATACAAGTAGAAAGGCTATTCTATATTTCCTTCTGTTTTTTACGCTATTAACTGTAGCTGGTTGCAGAAAAGAGATCGTTGTCGTTACGACAACAGGAGACCTGGTGGTCAATGCAAGAGATGGCGCCGGAGCCTCGTTGGTGGGTTATACCGTTTACCTGTACAACAATCAGGCGGACTTTAACAACAATCTTTATTCTCAAACCAGAATTACGGACAACAGTGGACAAGTCGTATTTCTAAACTTATATCCCGGAGTTTATTACGCAGACTGCGATTTCACAGGCATGTTGGGGCAAACAATCATAATTTCCGGAAGTGGGTCTGTCTCTGCCGGATATGAAACGACAATTACCATTAGGCCTTAATTATTGCTGTAAAACAAATCATAACACAGCAAATGTGAAAATTGGGAAATGTGAAAATGTGAAAATT
>JAVHPO010000027.1:2479-6687 GCA_036170635.1 Prolixibacteraceae bacterium
TGTGCTCCTCTGTGTATCTCTGTGTAACAGGAATTATTGATTGAATCACGCCAAATGTATTCGAAATTCCAAAATCCATAATTCTTTCTTCCTATCGAAATGTCTATATTTGCCGCATGAATTTTATGCTCAAAACTTTTTTCGTTTCGATGCTGTTGCTGAGTTGGATGATTTCAAACGGCCAACAGATGGGTAGTATGGACAGGGCTCCGCAAGGACAACGTTCAACATCCGGCAATCAAAGACCGCAAAAGGGAGCTAAAGGGGTAAAAGGAGCAAAAGATTCCATCGTTTTCAAGATGCATGAATACCTGCTGATTGAAGATCTTACCCGGATCAAAGAGGTAAAAGTAGATACTTCTATCATCGATGGGCACATTTACAATCCCGTATACAAAAATTCAATATCTGTCCAAAGCCTTGGAAACACAGGCGCCTCCTACCAATCCGGAGATTTTTTCCAGAGAAGGACTCCTGAAAACGAGTTCCTATTCCAGCGCAACTATTTCGACTACGGCTCGTGGCCGGGTGGTATCAAATTTTATAACGTCACAAAACCCTATACACTGCTAACTTACGGTCAGTGGTTTGCCAACAAGCCCAAAGGGGAGACGATCCTGAAGGTGTTGCACACCCAAAACATCAACAGAAACATCAATTTTGGATTCTATTACAACTCCATTGGTTCGCAAGGCAAATACCTTAACCAGGAGGCCAAAGACCGCAGTGTAGGATTTTTCTCCAGCGGCAATTTTGACCGGTACGATTATTGGTTTTCCCTTGGAAAGAACAGATTTGAGAATCAGGAAAATGGCGGTCTGCCGAATCCAAAAGATATTGAAAATCCGGATATCAAACCCGATAACATCTCAGTCTGGCTCACCGATGTAAAGTCGATCAACAACAATGTTTTTGGAACCCTCACCCATCAGTTCAAAATAGGGACATGGAAAGAGGTGAAGGATGAGAAGAAAAAGGAGATATACAACGTGTTCATCCCCCGGGTTGCCCTGACTCACGTGCTGGATATTGAAAAATCCACGCGCCTCTACACTGAAGCTGAACCCAATCCGTCCTATACCTACACCACAGAACAGGGCACCGTCTATTTCTATGGAAAAGACAATGTACCTTACATCAACAAGGAGACCGGATCGGCTACTGCTCCTGCTACCATCGACAGAGCCGGTCAAACGATCATTTCAAATCGGTTTGTGCTCAAATTCATGGAGGCTCCTGATCGCAAATATACTTTTGGTAAACAGGTTTTTTTATCCAACGATCTGGTTAACCTCTATCTTCCCCAACAGGATCTTGTGGCTGACAGTGTTGGTGTGATGCATCCCCCATTGGGACTAACCCAGTCGCGCAACTACTCAAACACCTACATCGGTGGATCTGCATACCGTACCGATGGCCGGTTCTGGAGTTGGACCGTAGCCGGAAAGTCTTACATACAGGGTCGCAACGCCCTGGATTATGAGCTTTCGGGTTCCATCGAAAAACCGCTCAGGGCGAAAAAAGACACCTCATTTATTCGGATTTTTGCCAACATGTCCAATCGGACACCCAACTATTTTTTGGAACACTATTACTCCAACCATTACAAATGGGAGAATGCTTTTGACAAAACCTATTCCCTGAGGGTTGGGGCTAATTTCGACAAACCGGGATGGCGGCTCAGGGCTGCAGTTAATTACAGCATCATCAACAAATACGTCTTCTTCAACGAAAAAGCCTTGCCGGAGCAGGCAAAATCTGAATTTTCCGTAGCCTCGGCCATGGTGAACAAAGATTTTAAATTCGGTGGATTGAATATTCGTAACTGGGTGGTTCTTCAGCATACGACCACTGACGTATACCTTGCTTTACCAAAGGCCAGCCTTCGAAATTCGACCTATTACGAAGGCATGTACGCGAAAGTCCTGCTCTTTCAATTTGGATTGGACACCCGATATGAGAGCTCCTATTATGCAGATCAGTATGCACCGGCCACGGGTATGTTCTACCGCCAGACCAAAGATAAAATCGGTGATTATGCATGGATCGACGCATTTATCAACCTGAAGATCAAACGGACAGCTTTCTACCTAAAATATACCAATCTTGCAACACAGTCTGTCAAAGGGGGCTATTATACTTCACCGAGATATCCTGCACCTGTATCCACCATGTTATTCGGACTCTCCTGGTCATTTTACAATTGAGAATCATCAAAGAAAATATCCACCAACTCGGCCAGCATCATGGCCGTTGCACCCCAGATAAAACAGCCATTGATTTCATATCCAGGAACTTTGATTCGTCCTGTTCGGGTATCCATCTCCCTTTCACATCTGTTTATTGAATTTGCCAATTCTTCAAGGGAGATAAAAATAATCTCATCCACTTCAGAGGAGTCGATCACCGTTTCTGGAAATTCATTCAACCATCCCACCACCGGCGTGATCAGGAAATCACTGATCTGAACGTAGACTGTACTCAGCTGACCCAATATTTCAACAGTATGGGCAGCAATCCCAATCTCCTCCTGAGCTTCCCGCAAGGCAGTCTGTACCAGGTCGGCATCCTCCTTTTCCCGTCTTCCTCCCGGGAAAGCGATCTGTCCGGCATGATTTTTCATTGTGGAAGGTCGTCTGATCAGGCATATGTTTATCTTATTTTCTAATGGGAAGAGAAGAATCAAAACAGCGCTGTCATGGTAATTGTTCTGTTCGGAAGGCAACATCAGGGCTCTTCCGGGAGGAAGCATCTTCACATGTGAGACGCTCCCTGGCAACAGGAATTCCAACTGCTTCTTAAATTTTTCGATCCGGATGTCGGGTGACAGGTTCAAGTCCATCTCTCAATTATCAATTGTCACTTCTTCAATAATCCATTCGGGAACGGATATCCCTCACATTCAATTGAAGATAGGTCTTGTCGCGGTACTGGTTTTCGGTAACTGAATAGCAAATATCGAAAGGAAGGGACTGCTTGATCATGTCGAAATGGGTGGCCAATGAAAATCCGATTCCGGAAAACCGCGATGAAGAACGATTGGCTTCCATCAGGTCCAGTTTTACATGGTCGTTGTTTTTCCCCACCAACTTACTCGTTCCATAATCCATCACATCTTCGGTAAGAAAAACCGGGGTCATGTTGTGTGGCCCGAAAGGTTCAAACTGTTTCAAAAGCCTGATAAATTTCGGAGTCAGGTCCGAAAGCGAAATCCTGGCATCCAGATCAATGGTCTGCTGCATCTGATCATAAGAGATCGTGTCTCTCACAACCTGCTCGAATCTTCTGGAAAATTCGGCCACGTTTTCAAGCTTCATGGAAAGACCGGCTGCATACATGTGCCCACCATAGGACTCCAACAAATCGGCGCATTTCCCGATGGCTTCATACAAATCGAACTCCCCGACAGACCGTGCCGAACCGGTAGCAATTCCATTGGATTCGGTTAGCACGACAGTTGGCCGGTAGTAATGCTCTGTCAGTCTGGATGCTACAATACCAACAACACCCTTGTGCCAGTCGCGGTTGTAGATAACCGTCGATTTACGTCCCTCATAAAACTGACTTTGCGAAATCATCTCAAGGGCTTCCTGGGTGATGTCGCGATCGAGGGTTTTGCGTATTTCATTGTAGGCATTAATCTCTATACCAAGCTCCTCCAGCTCCGCACTGTCTTCAGCCAATAAGATCCTGACAGATTTTTTGCCGTGTTCGATTCTGCCCGATGCGTTAAGCCGCGGGCCAATCTTGAATACAATATCCTGAACCTTTATCTCACCGACAATACCCGAATAGGTTATCAAAGTTTTAAGTCCGGTGGAGGGATTGGAGTTCAGTTTCAGAAGCCCAAAATAGGCAAGTACCCGGTTCTCCCCGGTCAAGGGCACAATATCAGATGCAATGCTGACGACTACCAGGTCAAGCAGGTCGTAGGCAATATCCTGAGGAAGGTTGTGCTTCATGCAATAAGCCTGAATAAGCTTAAATCCCACACCACACCCCGACAACTCCTTGTAGGGATAGTCACATCCGGGCTGCTTGGGATCCAGTACCGCCACAGCATCCGGCACTTTGTCATCTGGATTGTGATGATCACAAATGATGAAATCGATACCAAGTTCTTTGGCATATGCAATTTTTTCGACCGCTTTGATTCCGCAATCGAGTACAACTATTAAGGAGATATTTTTGGACGCAGCGTAATCGAT
>JAVHPO010000028.1:0-6657 GCA_036170635.1 Prolixibacteraceae bacterium
TCTATCGGATCCGAAAAAATTCAGATCATCAACACGGTTTGGGATCCAGCACTCAGGGAGAAGGGAAGGGTACTGGCCTCTGAGACCAACAAGGCTTTTGATGCTATTCCGGCTGAGTACGACTGGTGTTTTTACATTCAGGGCGATGAGGTGGTGCACGAAAAATACCTGCCTGTTATCCGTATTGCCATGGAAGAGAATCTTTCAAACAAGGCTGTAGATGGCCTGATTCTCCACTACTGCCATTTTTATGGAACCTATGACTATCTGGCCGATTCGCGCAGATGGTACCGCAGTGAGATTCGCATCATTCGCAACGACAAAAACATACGTTCGTGGAACGACGCCCAGGGATTCCGTTGGAAGGATGCCCGCAAGCTGAACGGTAAGTTCGTTGATGCCTCCATGTACCATTATGGATGGGTTCGTCCGCCTAAAAAGATGAAAGAGAAGTTGGAGGGAAGTAAGCAGTACTGGTCGGCCGACTCAAAACACATTAAAACCATCAACCAGACATCGGCCGAATACGACTATGCCCAATCGATCGACAGTCTGACCCGTTTCAAAGAGACACATCCTGCCGTGATGAAGAAAAGACTGGAGCAACTCAACTGGCATCCGGAACTCTCTGAGAAAAAGAAGAAATTCACCGTCAGGTATTTTGTCCTATATTGGTTCGAGAAGATATTTAATTACAGGCCATTCGAGAACAAGCATTTTATAGAGATCAATAAAAAGACTAGGGGACTGGGAGACTAGGGGACTTGGGGACTTAGAGACGATGAAGTTGAGAGGGTGAGAATGAAATACTGAAACGGGAAACGGAGAATAGCCAAGACTAGAAAATGAGTAGATTGGAGCCAGGGAAATTCTCAAAGCAGCGATCTTCCAGTCCCCAAGTCCCTTAGTCTCCCAGTCCAAAGGCAAAAGAGCGACGGTTTGAAATTTAACCAAAAATTCAAAAGATGCATTCATTTTCACCCGATGATCTAAAAAAAGCAGTCGAAGTGCTCCGCCAGGGAGGAGTGATCCTCTATCCTACCGATACTGTTTGGGGTTTGGGATGTGACGCAACCAATCCTGAAGCGGTGAAACGGATTTTTAACATCAAGCAGCGCGAAGATGTCAAGAGTATGCTGATATTGATTGAAAATCCCAATATGCTGAACTCATACGTCAGGGAGGTTCCCGAAGTTGCCTGGCAATTGATAGAAGTGACTGATAAACCATTGACCATCATCTATCCCGGAGCTAAAAATTTGGCTTCAAATCTGATTGCCTCCGATGGATCGATAGGTATCAGGGTAACTACTGAGACCTTTACCGAACATTTGATTCAACGTTTTCGCAGACCCATCGTCTCCACCTCGGCCAACATTTCCGGAAAACCTACTCCTCAATGTTTCGACGAGATCGGAGAGGAAATTCAGTCGGCTGTTGATTATGTTGTGCAATACCGCCAGGACGACCGAAGCAAAAACTCACCCTCCTCCATACTGAAACTGGGTGTTGGCGGAGAGATCCAAATTATCCGGCCATAGCATTAAAGCCTATTTTGCCTCCTTCACTGTCCCCGAACCCACGATGGTTGATTCGATGGCTGGATTCCCCAGATAGGTGACACCACCCGATCCCGCAATCTTGCAGGTAAGTTTCTCCAATGCATTTACCGCGCAACTTCCTGATCCTGATAAAAGAACATTGACATCTTTGGTTTTGAGTCCGGATGCTTTTACTCCACCGGATCCTGTGACGGTCATCTTGAATTCAGAAACGATGCTCTCGCCAGCCAGTTGAACATGACCGGATCCCGCCACAATTGCTGCAATTTTATCTGCTTTCAGGTTTGATAGTTTGATGAATCCGCTTCCACCGACATAAAGATCCAGTATCCTGGATGTGAGAAGTTGATCTGCCACTATCGACCCTGATCCGGATTGAGAAAGTTTATCGATTTGAGGTGTTGAGACAGAAATAGTCACTTCGCCGGGAGACCATTTTGAATCGAACCAGGCATTGCCGGGATAGCGAATGATCAGGGTGCGGTTGCTGATCTCCACAATCAGTTTGGCAATGGTCTCTTCCTTGGCTTTGACAGTGACAGCCTGAACAGTGTCCTGTTTCAATATTAGCTTTGCATCATTTTTTAAGGAAATCTGGGTAAACGCTGGAAGATCGTATCTGACAGTCTTTTGAGCCCAAACTATTTGGGCAGATACCAAACAAAAAAGAACAAAGAGTACAATTCGTAAGTTTTTCATATTGAAGTAGGTATTATTTTGATTTGCAATTAATATCTGAATGGTATTTTCTTGTTTGACTAAATGCATCAGATTGCTTCCCACTTCGTTCCTTCCCGATGAAAAATCGGGACAGGCTGTGGTCGCAATGACGTTTTTCATTGAGATTATGGTGAAGGAAGGCAGCTTGCCGCCTTCCTTCACCATCCACAGCCTCAAAAATGCACCGTCATTGGTAGGAGGTACGACGAAGCAAACTGTTGTTTATCGTCCTTACTTCTAATGCTTCTCCTCACTCCAAATATAGTTCAATCAATCCCTCCGGGCAATCCAAATACAACTCCTTCTTCCCCTCGTCAAAACGAAGGATCAACTCTTCAGATAGTGGAACGAGAATTTCGCTTGATTTATACAAAATAGTCAGTACCACATTCCCGGAAAAGTCATCAACCCGTGTTATTTTTCCCAACTTTCCACGTTCTTCATCAAATACAGTCACGCCTATCAACTCGTTGAACTCTTCACTGGATTCCGGCTCTTTGTCAACATCCTTGTGCATATAAATTTTGCATCCGCAATAAGGCCGGACCTTTTCTACAGAATCAAGATCATCAAACGATAGGGAAAGAGATGTTGAGGTGCGGAAATGAATTCCCTCCTCACTAATAAAAAATGGTACCAGGCCACCCTCCACCTCTACAAGAAGGTATTCCGAATCTTCCAGGGCATCTTCGTATCCCTCTTCGATTTCAAGGACGATTTCTCCCTTTAAGCCGTGGGGTTTAACGATGGATCCAATGGGAAGAAAATCATTTTTATCGAATGGGGTCATGCCGGATTTTTCTATTGATTATTACAAAAATAGCAAATAAAAAAGCGATGGTTGTGTACCATCGCTTTAATTCTTTTTCCCGTCAGGCGGGATCAAATGTTGTTTATGCTTCGGTGTTCTCTTCAGCAGTTTCAACTTTGGTTTCTGGAGCAGTTTCTTCTGCAATTGCTTCAACAACTGCCTCTTGTGCAACTTGTTCTGCAACTGCTTCAACAACTTCCTCTTGTTTAACCGGTTCAGGAGCAGGTAATTTAGCGGCAGCGGCAGCGGCATTGCGTTTTGCAATTTCGGCCAGACGCGCTTCGTTTACTTTTGCTTCGGCTTTGAGCCTTGCCTTTTTCTCTTCAATTTGTGAGCTGGTCAGTTTCTCTTTGGATGCCTGGACTTTAGCAGATTTCTCTTTCATCCACGCTTCAAATTTAACTTCAGCATCTGCTTCACTGAAAGCTCCTTTTTTAGCTCCTTCGAGAAGGTGCTTCTTCATCATAACCCCTTGGTGAGAAAGGATCGAACGGGTAGTATCTGTTGGCTGAGCGCCTTTGAAAAGCCAATCCAAGGCTTTGTCAAAGTCAAGATCGATGGTGGCAGGATTAGTGTTTGGATTGTAAGAACCGATCCTTTCAATAAACCTGCCATCTCGTGGCGCCCTGCTGTTTGCTACCACAATGTGATAGTAGGCATGTTGTTTGCGGCCATGCCTAGCCAAACGAATCTTTACTGACATACAGTTTTCTCTTAAATGTTTATTAATAAAAACGAGGGGCAAAGGTACAATATTTCTTCGAAATAAAAATTGTAGTTTTGGTAATTATTTATTGGAGAGGATTATTAGGTAGAAATATTTCATATTTCATCGATGGTTTTCCTGTTTTCTGAGATTCATGGCACAACATTTGCTGTAATTGAAAGATTGTCGGAACAGTTAAATAGATCTTTTAAAAAATTTGAAAGCGAAAGCTCAAACGCCATCATCAAAAGTTGAGGCCAATAAAATATTCAGATTCAAATAATTAGTTAAACATGAAAAATTCATTTAAAATATTCACGGTTGTTGCTGTGTTGGTAGCAATTCTCTCCTCCTGTACCAAAACTGAGGTCGATAAGACGGTTTATATTGACTCATATGTTCATTCATTTCTGAATAAGGCCGGTACAACCGTATATTCAGTTGTACATTCTGCCTATAGTTTTACTAAGCTCAGCAGTGTAACGGTTACAGGATCCGCAACCGCGGTTAAATCGCTGAAGGACATGGCGGGGGATGGTTTTTCCTTCTATTCCCAGCCGGATTCGGTGAGCTATTTGCCTGCTGTTCCCGCAGCCGAAAATTTCACCTATAATGTGACCTACAGCGATGGCACAACCGCCGTGAAAACTGATGCTGTATCAAAATCTCTTGTTCCGGCTCAGCAGGTTACTGCGACAAAGGGTTCTTCCGATATCAATTTGACCTGGAAGCCTGTGACGAATTCGGAGGCATACAAGGTGCGTGTTTTCAGTACGGATCTAATTTCAAATGTAAAGACTTTGATTCTTGAATCAAACTTTATTGGGCCAAAAGATGCCATCTCCGATTTGTCTGTATCCATCTCCCTGATAAGCATCTCATCCTATTTGTCCACTAATTTAACCTTCGAAGTTTCTGCTTTTATTTTCGAGACAGGCAAGGATACCTACGAAGCCGTAAGTGTGGCTAATACCATGGCGTATTATGGATCTTAACCCTTGGCTAGATTGGATTTGTAATTCAGTCCTATAGGCCTATTTAAGTTTTTCAAAAAGAGATCTTTTGTTAAGATTTCTTGAGTTGTGGTGAATGGTTAATAAATATGCTTTGGATACCTCACTCTTTTAGTTATCTTTAAACCTCCCGGTTTTTCAGAACGGAGCAACTCTTTTTTTCTCTAAGTCAACTCTTTCGACCCATGATCCCTTTTACGCATCTTCACGTTCACAGCCAATATTCGATACTGGATGGCGCTGCCAGCGTTAGCGGACTGGTCACCAAAGCAAAAACGGATGGCATGAGTGCACTTGCTTTGACGGATCATGGGAACATGTTTGGGATAAAGGATTTTCATGAAACATGCAAAAAAAATGATATTAAGCCAATCCTGGGTGTTGAGACTTATGTCGCTTCAAGGGGTATCAAGTTTAAAGACAAAAATGAGAAGGAAGACCGATCAGGCGATCACCTGATCCTTTTGGCCAAAAACAACAAGGGATATCGCAACTTACTAAAGTTGGTCACCATTGCCAATACAGAGGGGATGTACTACAAACCACGGATCGACAAAGATTTGCTCGAAAAGTACAGCGAAGGACTAATTGTTTCAACCGCCTGTCTGGGTGGTGAAGTTCCGCAACTAATCATGAAGGGCGATCTTATCGGTGCAAAGGAGACGATCAATTGGTACAAATCTGTTTTCGGGGAGGATTTCTACCTGGAAGTCATGCGGCATCCTGCTGCAGATCCTGAACTTCGGAAAGAGGTATATGACAAGCAAGTAAGCGTCAACAAGGTTTTGATCGGACTGGCCAAAGAGCACAACGTGAAACTGATAGCCACCAACGATGTCCATTTCGTGAACCAGGAGGATGCCGATGCCCATGATTTGCTGATCTGTCTCAATACAGGAAAAGATCTTGACGATCCATCGAGGATGAGATACACCAAGGAGGAGTGGCTCAAAAGTACGGCAGAGATGAACAGCCTTTTTGGAGATATGCCGGAGGTTCTAACCAATACACAAGAGATTGTCGACAAAGTGGAATTTTACGAGCTGAACGCGAAACCCATCATGCCGGAATTTCCGATCCCTATTAGTTTTGGTACCATTGATGACTTCAGGTTAAAATTTTCTGATGAGGAGCTTAAAGAGGAGTTTGGGAAAGATTTCGATCGCATGGGAGGATATGAATCGGTGCTTCGGGTTAAGTTTGAAGCAGATTACCTTCAGTCGCTCGTGAACAAGGGTGCCATCGAAAGGTATGGCGAACAGATTGATCCAGAGACGATAGAGCGGATCAATTTCGAGCTCCATGTGATCAAAACCATGGGTTTTCCGGGTTACTTCCTGATCGTTCAGGATTTCATCAATGCGGCCCGGCAAATGGGGGTGATCGTTGGCCCCGGACGCGGATCAGCCGCCGGTTCCGTAGTGGCCTTCACGACTGGAATTACCAATGTTGACCCAATCAAATACGAACTGCTGTTTGAACGTTTTCTCAATCCCGACCGTATCTCCATGCCTGATATCGACATCGATTTTGACGATGACGGCCGGCAACTTGTACTCGACTGGGTCAAGGAAAAATATGGCCGCGACAGGGTCGCACATATCTGTACTTTTGGAACCATGGCTGCAAAAATGGCGATCCGGGATGTGGGCAGGGTCCTCCGTATTCCCCTGTCAGAGACCGATCGTATTGCAAAACTGGTGCCCGAGACGCCCAAAATTACCCTGAAAGAGGCTTATGCCGCCAATCCGCTTTTCGAACGCGAGAAAAATTCGCTGAACCCGATGGTGGTTCAGATGCTGAAGTTCGCCGGTACGCTCGAAGGGTGCGTCAGGCAGTTTGGCG
>JAVHPO010000029.1:0-6627 GCA_036170635.1 Prolixibacteraceae bacterium
TTCCAGGTTGTTCCGACAACCAGAACAACTTTGTACCTTATGCGAAAGTCGACAAATGGATTTCGCTCGTCAATCACAACAATCTGGCCATTTCTGGAAACTCAATGACATGGCCGGCAGATGGATACGCCGGATTAATAGTCATCTGTGTCAACGACCTGCAATACTTTGCCTACGATGCATGCTGCCCGTATGAGGGAACGAGATTAAGCTATGTGGAGACCAATCCCGGACAGACCGGAATCGTGCCAAGCAGTAACCCTACTGCAACCTGCAAAATCTGCGGATCACAATATATCCTTTTACTCGGCGGTTATCCGGCTAAAGGCCCCTCCACCCGAAACCTGAAACCGTATGCGGTAACAGTGCTGGATAACAGACTGTGGATACATAATTAGAAGGATAAAGGATAAAGTAAAAAGGATAAAGTAAAAGACGCCGCAATCTTGATTTGCAGCGTCTTTTTTATTTGATCATTGAGATAAAGCTTAATTCAGTTCAAATGCCACTTTATCCTTTATCCTTTTTACTTTATCCTTTATCCTTTTTACTTTATCCTTCTAATACCGGTAATGATCTGCCTTGTACGGCCCTTCCTTGGGTATGCCCAGATACTCAGACTGTTCGGTAGTTAAAGTCGTGAGCTTTACACCGATTTGTGCCAGGTGCAGTCTGGCTACCTCTTCGTCCAAATATTTTGGAAGTCGGTAAACCCCAATTTCATAACTGTTTTTCCACAAATCAAGCTGCGCCAATGTCTGGTTGGTGAAGGAATTGCTCATCACGAACGACGGGTGGCCGGTGGCGCATCCCAGGTTTACCAGTCTACCTTCAGCAAGCAGGAAGATGGCATGTCCGTCAGGATAAACATATTTGTCGACCTGAGGTTTGATATTGATCTTTTTGATACCGGGCCATTTTTCCAGTCGGCTAACCTGAATCTCATTGTCAAAATGACCAATGTTGCATACAATAGCCTGATCGGGCATGGCAGCCAGATGTTCGGCCGTGATAACATCTTTGTTGCCGGTCGTTGTCACAAAAATATTGCACTGGCTAACAACATCGTCGATGGTTGCCACCTGAAATCCTTCCATGGCTGCCTGCAGCGCACAGATTGGATCGATCTCCGTTACAATTACCCGGGCCCCATAGGTTCTCATCGAATGGGAACAGCCTTTGCCTACATCGCCGTATCCGCAAACCAAGACTACTTTCCCTGCGATCATCACATCAGTAGCTCGTTTGATACCGTCGGCCAGAGACTCGCGGCATCCATAAAGGTTATCGAATTTAGACTTGGTTACAGAGTCATTGACATTGATAGCGGGAAACATCAGTTCGCCGCGCTCCAGCATTTGGTACAAGCGGTGGACACCGGTTGTTGTCTCTTCCGAAACGCCTTTGATCTCTTTGATCGCCTTGCTCCAGCGGTTAGGCGCATCTTTCAGTATCTTTTTGAGAATTTTGTAAAGTTCCTTCTCATCTGCGCCGTCAACCTCCTTGTCTAACATGGAAGGATTTTTTTCCGCAGCATGACCGATATGAACCATCATGGTTGCATCTCCGCCATCATCGACGATCATCTGAGGTCCAACGCCATTGCCGAAATCCAATGCGCGCTCCGTACACCACCAGTACTCTTCGAGGCTCTCGCCTTTCCAGGCAAAAACCGGAATCCCGGCAGCAGCGATGGCGGCAGCAGCATGATCCTGGGTAGAGAAAATATTACAGGAGGCCCAACGAACCTTGGCACCCAGGCTAACCAGCGTTTCGATTAAAACAGCGGTTTGGATGGTCATGTGCAAGGAACCCATGATGCGAACACCTTTCAGTGGTTTTTCAACGCCATATTTGGCACGCAGTGACATCAATCCGGGCATCTCCTTTTCAGCAATCTCAATCTCTTTGCGGCCAAATGCGGCCAGCGCGATATCATGTACTTTGTAATCGTTCATATAAAATTTGATTTTTTTCAACAAAAGGTTGATATTTTATTACGAATAAATTCAAATTAGGTTTGCAAATATAGACAATGTTCTGGTTTTATCAAGGGCAAGCTGCTCTTTTAATTGGTCTAAACTCCCGAATTTCACCTCATCCCTAATCCTCTCCATGAAGCTGACCGAAATGTCGCACTGGTAAATATCCGCCGAGAAATCAAAAATATGTACCTCGATGCTCCGATGATCCACATTGGTATTCACGGTAGGCCGGGAACCGACATTCAGCATCCCTTTGTACGGCACCCCACCGACATTCACCAATACTGCGTAAACCCCGTCAGTAGGAATCAGCTTGTGCTGGTCGTCAGGCAGAATGTTGGCGGTCGGAAAACCGATCTCCCGTCCCAGTCGTCTTCCTTCGACGACTTTGCCTTTCAGCAGATAGGGGTAACCCAGATAATGGCTGGCCTTTTGTACATCACCTGTTTCCAGCGCCTGCCTGATTTTGGTTGAACTTACGGCTACATTCTCGACCAATAACGGATCAAGTTGTTCAACTTCAAATCCATGAAAATCGCCCAGAATCTTTAATGCATGAAAATCGCCCTGCCTGTCGTGGCCGAATTTGTGGTCGTATCCGGTTACCAACTTGCAGATGTGCATTTGATCGACAAGTATATTTTTTACGAATTCGGTATAGGAAAGAGAGGCAAACTCTCTGGTAAAAGGATAAATAACCATATGATCCAGCAACAACTCATCCAAAAGCAAACATTTCTCCTCCTGGGTAGTTAACAACCTGATGATATCTTCGTTGGGAGTCACGACCATTCGAGGATGCGGGAAAAAAGTAAACACGACTGATTCACCGCCGGTATTGTGAGCGATCCGCTTGAGCTCAGCAATCACCTCCCGGTGTCCAAGATGGACTCCATCGAAAGTCCCAATGGTAACCACAGGCCTTTTCGCTTCGAAATTGTCTAATCCGTAATGTATCTGCACGTGGAAAATAAAATGTAAAAATAATCAAAAATGCCATGTGTCTATTGTGGTTCATCCGACAAATGCCGACTAGAATATTAAGCAGTGATATTCTGCGAATTAACTTCCCTTAATTTGTAATTTGTAATTTGTAATTTCCTTTCCTCCATTTATTAGCTACTAATTTTTATTTTTGTCTCTTCATCGGTTCCCTTCCGGGAAGCTAAACTTGAAAATTTGTGCTATCCGATTTACATTATATAAATAAATATACAATGAACAAAACCCTGGTTTTGCTGGCGATTGTCCTTCTTACCGTAGGTTGTGGCAAAAAAAATAACTATACCATCTCAGGTAAAATTGATGGTGGAGTAGGCAAAACAGTCTACTTAAACCATCTCACTTTGACCTCTTTGCTGCCTGTCGATTCAGCCAAACTGGATAAAACCGGCGAATTTAAGTTCAAAGGGAGTGTGAGTGGGCCTACCTACTTTTTGTTGAAGCTTTCTGATAGCAATTTTGCCACCCTGCTACTCGATTCTGCCGAAAACATCACTGTTACAGGATCATACAAACAGTTTGCCTCCGATTATACGGTCAATGGCTCTGACAACTCATCCAAAGTCAGGGAACTGACGTTAAAGTTTGCCGCTGCCAAATCAAAAACAGATTCCTTGCAGAAACTCTACCAGAAACACCAGACCGATGCGCTTTATACCTCGGAACTGACAAAGTGGAACAGCGAATACGCCAAACTGGTAACTGATTACACCAATTACCTAAATGACTTCGTCAAGAGAAATCCGTTCTCAATGGCCAGTGTCTATGCACTTTATCAGAAGTGGGGTGAGAACAATTATGTAGCCAATGATTTTCAGGCAATGAAAACGGCGGCTTCTGCCCTCTATGCCATATACCCCAAGAATGATCAGGTGAAAGCGCTCTACAACAACGCACTGACCATTATCAAGGAACAAAAAAACGCCAAACTAAACAACCTAATGAGTCAGTCGGCAGTAAACTCCCCCAACATCAAATTACCCGATGCTTTAGGCATCACAAGGGATTTATGGTCGTTGCACGGAAAAAATGTACTGCTCCATTTCTGGTCGGCCAAAGACCGGACCTGCCGTATCCAGAATGAGGTATTGGTTGAGTTATATGCCAAATACAAAAGCAGGGGATTCGAGATCTATATGGTAAGTATTGACGACGATAAGGCTATATGGACTGCCGCAATAGCAGAAGACCGGCTTACCTGGATCAATGTTGGCGACATGAAAGGAAGCATCTCCGCCCTGATGAACTACAATATCCACAGTGTGCCATCCAATTACCTTCTCGACAAAGAGGGAAAAATCATTGCAAAGAATCTTCAGGGGCCTGAGCTGAACAGCGCGCTGGCAAAGATACTGTAACGAACTTTGGAAAAGTCTTCAGAAAAATTTCTTTACGCGTACTTTCAGGGGACTTTTCCAAAATTTCCAAAAAAAATTCCTTACGGGTACTTTTTGGGGACTTTTCCAAAGTTTCCCTATCTTTGTCGCAAATATTGACTGTGGTTATCGGAAAAAAAATCTATTTTGTCTCTGATCTGCATCTTGGGGCCCTGGCCTTAAAGAACAACAAAGAGCGCGAGTTGCTCTTCGTCCATTGGCTGCAATCGGTCAGAAAAGAGGCTTCCATGATTTTCCTCATGGGAGATTATTTCGATTTTTGGTTCGAATACAAGAAAACTGTTCCCAAAGGTTTCGTTAGATCCCTGGGGGTTTTGGCCGACATTTGTGACAGCGGTACACCAGTTCATTTCTTTACCGGCAACCATGATATCTGGGCATTTGATTACCTATCGGAGGAGGTTGGCATGGTCGTTCACAAAGAAAGTACCACCATGGAGCTTCTTGGTAAGAAATTCTTTCTTTCGCACGGCGATGATCTTGGGAAAAAAGATTTTGGCTACCAGCTGATCAAAAATTTCTTCCACAACTCCTTAGCGCAGTGGGTTTTTGCGAAGATTCATCCCGATCTCTCTTTCAGACTGGCCCATTATTGGTCCAAAAAAAGCCGCCTCTCCTACATAAATGGAGGTGTTGGTGAAAAAAATATTGAGGCAGAAGAGCAATATCTTTTTGCCAAAAGTGTTGAAGCAAAAGAACATTTTGATTATTTCGTCTTCGGTCACCGTCATCTGATTATCAATGAGCCAATCGCAAGCAATAGCAGACTGATTGTGCTGGGCGACTGGATCAGAAAATTCAGTTACGGGGTTTTCGACGGAAACGAATTCCGAATAGAAAAAATTGAGGATAATAAACTAAAAGAATATCGTATAACATCTTAATTATGAGCAAAAAGCTTTATACCGTTATTACCGGAACCGGATCATATATCCCGCCTACCGTCATACACAACGACTATTTTCTGGATGCGGAATTTTATGATCCAGCAACCGGTAAAAAATTTGAAACCCCCAACGCGGAGATCATTCGTAAATTCAATGAGATTACCAATATCGAGGAACGTCGCTACGCGGAACCGGATCAGGCCACCAGTCATTTGGCCACCTTTGCGGCTGAAAATGCACTCCAATCTTCCGGCTATGATCGTGAAAAACTTGAATTCATCATTGCAGCGCACAACTTTGGCGACCTTTATCCAGGTACCTACCGTTCCGATATGTGCCCTGCTATCGCCAATCGCGTAAAACTGGGCCTTGGAATTAAAAACTACAATGTTAATACCCATGATGTGGTTGCCGGATGTCCCGGCTGGACCACCGCAATGATTGTTGCCAATGCCTACATCAAAAGCGGTATGTTTAAATGTGGACTGGTTGTAGGCTCCGACCTGAACTCCCGCGTCTCCGACCCTTACGACCGCGACCGGATGATCTTTTCAGACGGTGCAGGTGCAGTAATTGTTGAGGCAGTTGAAAGTGAGACTCCGGTTGGCATTTTGTCCCACTCAAGCAGATCGGACATTGATCCGGGTATGTTGAAGATGGGTGTCTCCCTGAATCATGATTACCATGGTACCGAAATCAATATCAGGATGGCTGGTCACAAGGTATACGCCTATGCATTAAGCGCTGTTCCGGGGGTGGTAAAAGATAGTTTAGACCGGGCAGGCCTTCACCTCACAGACATCAGTAAAGTGCTGATCCACCAGGCCAATGAAAAAATGGATGAAGCGATCTTGCATAGGGTCTTTAAACTATATGGCATCAAAGAATTTAACATTGATGTGATGCCCATGACAATCCGGACACTCGGAAACTCTTCCACAGCAACGGTTCCTACCCTGCTGGACCTTATTCTGAAAAACAAAATGGAAGATCATGCCATCGAATCAGGAGACAACATCATTCTTACTTCGGTCGGAGCCGGGATGGTCATCAATTCGATCGTCTATCGTTTCCCTTGAAAAATAGTGCTATAACTTTAAGGCGCAATCGTTCCAAACGGTTGCGCTTTTTTTGTAAAACTTAGTGTACCTTAGTGCCTTGGTGCCTTAGTGGCCTCGCTTTATATCATTCATCCGCAAATACAACGAAAATAATACCCTATGGAATTCATCTATCCAATCCTGACCTTCATTGCAGGAGGCCTAATTATATTTCTTTGGCAACAAAAACGCATGAGCGATTTAAGAAGTGCTCATGCTGCTCTGCTCAATGAGACAGAGAAACTTGGTCTGGCAA
>JAVHPO010000030.1:0-5210 GCA_036170635.1 Prolixibacteraceae bacterium
AGAGACTGGGATGACTAGGATGACTAGGACGATGGTGACTGAATGACGAGTTAGAGAATCCTGGTGTTTTAAATCCCGTCAGGGATGACCAATTTTGTAACCATGGGTGGAGTCCCGCAGGTGCGGGAGAACCCGGGGTAGGAAATGTCAATCGACCACTGTCCGCGGTAGCAGGCCTGAAAAAGATGGTAAGTTAATCTCGGACGGAACGGTGGCAGTTTTGAAAGATGCAAATAATGTGAAAATATGGAAATTGGCAGAGGTCTAATCTGAAATTTCCCGACCAGCATGGTGAGCTAATACAAATCCAGCCACGTAGTGGCGACATGTTGGTAGCCCGGGGTCAAGCGACGAAGGAGCGACACCCCGGGTTGGGAATGATGAATGAAGAGCCGTCCGCGGTAGTAAATTGAAAAATGTATTTGGATCGTTTCGGACGGAAGGATCGGATGTTTTGAATGTGAAGATTGGAAAATAATACGAATTAAAAACGTTAAATATAAGACAACTAAAACACTTTACCTCGTGAATAAGATGAAATACATTTTCGGATTCTTTCTTTTGTTTGGCTTTTCACTTTCAATGATGGCCAAGGAGTTTCCCAAGCGGGAAATGAGGGCGGTTTGGATAGCCACAGTTGAGAATATTGACTGGCCATCTATGAAGCAGCTCACAACTGAGCAGCAAAAGGCGGAAATGATCGCTTTACTCGACGCTGCCAAAGAATACAACATGAATGCGGTAGTTTTTCAGATCAGGCCTGATGCCGATGCACTCTACGCTTCCGAGCTTGAACCCTGGTCGGAATGGCTTTCCGGGAAACAGGGTGTGGCGCCTGATCCTTATTATGATCCGCTTCAGTTCACCATTGATGAGTGTCGCAAACGAGGACTGGATGTTCATGTCTGGCTCAATCCCTACCGCGCCATCCAGAACATCGACAAAACAATTGCTGCCCCGAACCATGTGGCCAATACACATCCCGAGTGGATGCTTACCTATGGGAAGAAAAAATATTTCGATCCGGGAATTCCAGAGGTGCGAAACCATGTTGCCTGCGTCGTAAGTGACCTCGTTAAAAGATATGACATTGATGCCATCCATTTCGACGACTACTTTTATCCTTATAAAATCACCGGTATTGAATTCCCGGATGAGAATTCTTTCAAAAAATTTGGCGGGGGTTTTGGTCCTCAACAAAAGGAGGATTGGCGCCGCAACAATGTGGACCTGATCATCCGGCAACTTCACGATAGTATCAAATCCATCAAACCCTGGGTGGAATTTGGCATCTCGCCCTTTGGCGTCTGGCGCAACAAGAAAAATGATCCAAACGGATCTGATACCAGGGCCGGGGTTTCCAATTACGACGACCTGTACGCCGATATTCTCAAATGGCAGCAGGAAAAATGGATCGATTATGTGACACCGCAATTGTACTGGTACATCGGGAAAGAGGTGGCAGATTATGCGATCCTGGCGAAATGGTGGGCCGAACACAGTTACGGATGCAACATATACATCGGGCAGGCGCTATACCTGATTGATCCCGCTTCCAGAGATCAATCGTGGAGGAGTTCTGACGAAATAACCAAACAACTCTCCCTAAACCGCACCATTCCAGGGGTAAATGGAAGTATGTATTTCAGCGCCAAGTTCCTGAACAAGAACCCCCTTTCGGTGAAGGAAAATCTTTTGAAAGAACATTACCGCTTTCCTGCCCTTACACCTGAAAATCCGATGGTTGTCCCGATAACTCCAGGTACACCAGTAAATGCAATCGTTCAGAAGGAAGGGAAAAACATCATACTTTCCTGGCAAAAACAAGAAAACAATACTCTCTTTGTCATCTATCGCTTCAAGTTACTGCAAAGGAAAAAAGTCGATAATCCCGACAAAATCATTTTCACTACCTCTTATGAAAAAATTCTCCTAACCGCAGCGAAAAGGTATAGACCTGCAAGATACAGGTATGTTGTAACAGCCTTAAGCCCTACCCATACTGAAAGTGACCCGGTTAAATTTAAAAAAAACTAATAAAATGACCGACCAAACTAATCGTAACCAAAGATACCTTGCCCTTGACGTACTTAGAGGGATGACTGTTGCCTTGATGATTCTGGTCAACAATCCTGGTAGCTGGTCACACATTTATGCGCCTTTGGAGCATGCGGCCTGGCAGGGATGCACCCCAACGGATCTGGTTTTCCCATTTTTTCTTTTTGTTGTGGGAGCTTCCATGTTCTTCTCTTTCTCAAAATATGGAAATCAACTCAACAAGGAATCTCTGTTAAAAATAGGCAAGCGCACCCTTTTGATATTTGCCATAGGCCTCTTTCTCAACTCGTTTCCGCAATGGAATTATGACTTTTCGAAGCTCAGGATCATGGGTGTTCTGCAGCGGATTGCCTTGGCTTATGGCTTTGCGGCATTGATCGTATTGTCTGTAAATAAAAAATATCTGCCATATATCGGAGGCGCAATTCTGCTTGTCTATTGGGGTTTGGTCGTTCTTGCAGGGGGAGCGGATCCCTATTCTCTCGCGGGAAACCCGGCAAGTGGCTTTGACACTGCTCTTTTTGGCGTAAGCCATCTTTACAAGGGATTCGGGATTCCTTTCGATCCTGAAGGGGTGTTTAGTACATTGCCTGCCATTGTCACTGTTGTGATCGGGTATCTGGCGGGTTCTGTCATCAAAGAGGTACCCAAAGTGAAAGTTCCATCACTTCTTGCGTTGGCAGGAATTACTGCCATTGTGATTGGATGGATCTGGGGACTCTGGTTTCCGCTTTGCAAACCAATCTGGTCAAGCTCTTATGTCATTTATACAGCCGGCTGGGCAGCCCTGGTGCTGGGTCTGCTTATTTGGCTGATTGATGTGAAAGGCTATACCAAATGGACTTCGTTCTTTGTTGTCTTTGGCGTCAATCCCCTCTTCATTTTTGCCTTCTCCGGATTCTGGGCAAGGATCCTGGGACGAATGATCCATGTGACCATGGCCGATGGCAAAGTTGTGAATGGCTCTTCCTGGCTTTACAATGAACTGTTTCTTCCGATGGCCGGTGAGCTGAATGGATCGTTACTGTATGCAATAGTCCACGTGGTTCTTTTCTGGATGCTGGGGTACATTTTATGGGAAAAGGGCATATTCATCAAGGTTTGATTAGGATTAGCGGATTAATGGATTGTTGGATTAATAATTTACTACAATGGGATTAAAATATAGCTTTTGGGTGTTGCTTTTTCTTTTGTCGGTTGAAGTTTCGGGCGCTGACAGGGCCAAAAGACTTTACAACAAAGCGAAAGAAGCATCTGTTCAGTTTGCAAAAAACGCTTCAGCCGGAAAGGTCTATAAATTCAAGGTAGATACGCTGAAGATGGATCCAAAAGGAGAGAGAATCGATCTCCAAATGACAGCTACTTTTGCGGAGATTCCCTTCCGGCCGGAAGATATTCAAAGATACTACACTGATTACAAGCATCTTCTTGGTAGGAAATTCAGAAAAAGCAACATTTCCATCTCTTCCATGGGCAAAGAGATCAGCCAACTGGTGCCCAATTATTACCGAACAAATTCTTTAGGAGTTGACCAGTCGCGGTTTTCAGTTCCGGCAAAGAGACCTTCCCAAATTGTCGTCAACCAGACCAGAAATGCGCGATTCACCAAGGGACTCGACAGCCGCAACATCGCACTCTGGCAAAGTCATGGCTGGTATTATGAAAACACGCTCGATCGGTGGGAATGGCAGCGGGCTAGGGACTTTCTGACTGTCGAAGATATCTGGACCCTGAGTTTTGTCGTTCCCTATCTCACTCCCATGCTCGAAAATGCCGGAGCCACGGTTTGGTTACCAAGGGAAAGGGACTTTGGATCGAAGGAGGTGATTGTGGATGCCGATAAATCTTCAGCAAATTCCGAGTATCTGGAGACAGGCGCCTGGCAAACCACCGAAAAACCCGGATATGGGGTAAAGTATCCTTTTTTGTTTGATGGGGAGAACCCTTTCCAGTTTGGGCATGCCAAAACTATTGCAGCAAAAAGTCAGGCTGATGCAGTGGCCAGATATTTGCCCAATATTCCAGAAACCAGGAATTATGCCGTCTATGTCTCCTATTCTGCTGATGATAATAATGTTTCTGATGCCCATTATTCGGTACACCATGCCGGTGGCACAACAAATTTCACTGTGAACCAATCCATTGGCGGCGGTACCTGGATCTATCTTGGCAGTTTCAAATTTGAGAAGGGCAAACATCCCGAAAAAGGAATGGTAGAACTCAACAACGCCTCCTCGGAGTCCGGCAAGCAGGTTTCGGCAGACGCCGTCCGCTTTGGCGGGGGTATGGGCAACATTGTCAGGGGCAAGGAGGAGCAGCTAAAGCAATTGTATGATATCAGGGAAAAGGTTGGATTTGCCATGGATTCAGCTATCTGGATGCCTTTTGCCAGTCAGCGGCCAAGGTACCAGGAGGCGGCGAGGTACTGTCTTCAATATGCCGGATTCCCGGATTCCCTTGTTTACAGCCTGAACCGAACGAAGGTGGATTATTCCAACCGGGGCGCCGATGCTGCTTTGTATGCCAGCCGCGAAAGTGGCAAGGAGGATTACAAGGACGACTATATGTGCCGCGGAGAATGGGTGAATTACCTCATGGGAGCTCCAAATGGTCCGACGAAATCGCCAAACAGCAAAGGATTGGGCATTCCCATGGATATGTCGATGGGCTTTCATACGGATGCCGGGACTACGAAGGATAGTTCGATCATTGGTACGCTGATGATTTACGATACGACCTTCGACAAGGACCAATTTCCCAACGGTCAGTCCAAATGGGCCAGCAGAGACCTTGCTGATCTTGTTCAAACACAGATAGTCAATGATTTACGGATATTGCACAAACCCGACTGGACCCGCCGGGGTATGTGGAACAAGCGATATTTTGAGGCTGCCCGGCCGAAAGTACCGGCCATTTTATCGGAGCTACTCTCCCATCAGAATTTTGCAGACATGTACCTGGCTCAGGATCCGCGTTTCAAATTTGATGTCTGCCGGGCCTATTACAAGGGAATTCTAAAATTTCTCTCTTATGAAAATGGCCAGTCCTTTGTCGTACAGCCACTTCCGGTAGATCATTTCGGAATGACTTTGGAAGGAAATGCATTAAAACTTTCGTGGGCTCCTGTAAATGATCCCCTTGAACCAACTGCC
>JAVHPO010000030.1:5310-6625 GCA_036170635.1 Prolixibacteraceae bacterium
GGAGAACAATATGATTTTGACAGGCAATCGCCATGGCTGGATGATGATGCCTCCGGATTTGGTTCCAGTTTCGCAGATCAGGAGACCAGGATCGTACCCGGAAACAGCTTCGATTATCCCTATGTTCATGGAAAATCAATTCGTAACAACGGATTTGGCTTTATCTCCACCAGCGACGAATGTTTCGAAAAGGGAGACTATCCCGCATCCTCTTTCTCGCTGTTCGACCTGCTTTTCGGTGAGGAAAAAACGACAAAACGGTTCATAGGCATTCCTGGTAAGGACTTTACGATTTTTACGACCGCCATGAGAGAAGCTATCTCTAAAATAGCTGAGCGTGAAGGGACAAAAATATTGGTATCAGGAGCTTATGTTGGTTCAGACCTTGTTCTGTGCGGGGACACGCTTGCCAGAAAATTTGCCGCAGATGTACTTCATTATTCGCACAGAACAGCCCATGGCAGTAAATCCGGACTGATTTATACGGTGAATAGTCTGAAAAAGAGTATCTCGGAGCAATATCACTATGTAAACAACTGGAATCCTTCCATTTACAAAGTTGAAGCGCCCGATGCGATTGAACCGGCTGGGAAAAATGCCTCCGTGCTGTTTCGCTTTTTTGGCGATAACAAGAGCGCCGGAGTGTGGTACAAAGACAAATACCAGGCCATTACGCTCACCGTTCCTCTTGAAACAATTGCGACCGACGGTGAAAGAGATGCCATTATGAAGCAATTAATGACGCAACTGGAAGTGAAATAGCGAAATATGAAAATCACCTGTTTTATCCCGTTTGGGAGTGAGAAAGAGACAAAAGCAACTGTTCATGAACTCAGAAGTTCGGAACTGGTTGCCAAAATATTTGTAACAGGCTCCGAAAAAGCGCTTTTCGACCTGAAAAGCGCAGAATGGCTCAACACTGGAAGCATAACCACTGGAGCTGCCATCAAAACCATCTCGGTTCAGAGCCGGACCGAATTTGTTTTGATCTATACGCGCCACAGTCCGCTAAAACTGAGTCAATATGCCCTCGAGCGCTTTATTCGTGTTGCAGAGGATACCGATAGCGGTATGGTGTATGCCAATTATTATGCCGTCAAGGCTGGCATCCCTGAGCCACATCCGGTGATCGATTACCAGGAAGGAAGTTTGAGGGACGATTTCAATTTCGGTTCGCTGCTTTTCTTCAGGAAAGAAAAGTTGAAAGAGGCAGCGGCCTCAGTGGATGATTCTTTGCAACATGCCGGATTGTATGACCTGCGGCTTAATCTATCACTTATTGCGCCTCTCTTTCGCATTCCCGAATATCTCTACA
>JAVHPO010000031.1:0-1302 GCA_036170635.1 Prolixibacteraceae bacterium
GGTTAAACGAGTGGCCAATTCCGGCTACGGAATCACAAAGCGACTGCATACCCGCTTTGTCGAAAAAATATCCTTTTGCCTGTACACCATATGATTCATGGTTCCCAAGCACCGCATAAACGCCATATTTGGCATGTATCTCACTGAGCATTTTTGCAATCCTGTCCATCTTACTTCCTTCTCCCCAGCCCTCCACAATATCACCTCCAAATATCATCAGATCGGGTTGGATTGCGGTAATATTTGTAACAAATCGTTCCACAAAGTGGATATCGCTCTGCTGTTTCAGGTGGAAATCCGACGCAAATGCAATCTTTAAATGGTCGATATTCGATGATTTCTTAGGGATTTCAATGTGGTAATTCGTGATGCGTATGGTGTTAAAATTAATCGCGCCGGCAAACACCACTCCTGAAGAAATCAGGGCAAATGCCAACAAACAGAAAAACTTAAAACGGGTACTTTTCATCTTTTCGACCGAAACCATTTTTGCCGGCCAGTTGACAAGCAGGAAAATATCAAAAAGCAGCACAGAGAGGAACATGTATAGGTAAAATGGCAAATAATAGCTGGCGATCCAGGAAAAGATGTCATACACAATACCCGACTTTCCGGCCGAAATAAAACTTACAAAAGGATAAATGGCAACAATTAACAAATAGATTAGCGTATACTGAAACCTATATCCCTTGTTGATAAAAAGTCGGCCGATCCGCAGGATCAAATAAACATTTGGAATAACAAAAGCGAGGGTGGCAATGGTATGGAAATTCATCTCCTTAATCAAGTTTGGAACCTAAAGATACCGGAAAAATTACATAATTTTATACCACTTAAATACAAAAAAACCATGCTAAAAAAACTAGTCGCTGCGACCCTTATCCTGATCTTTTCCAGTTTATTGCTAATGGCAAAAGAGAAATCCGCTCCTTTAAAAAAATTCAAGCAAACCGACATCGGAAATCCAGCCATTGCAGGTTCTTCAACAATTCAGGACAATGCTCTCAAAATTATTGCCGGAGGGGCAGATGTTTGGGGTGTCAAAGATGAATTTCACTTTTCATACCTTGAAAAAAAGGGCGACTTTGACCTTATGGCCCGCATCGAAAGCCTTACTTCACCTCACATGTACACCAAGGCCGGATTGATGGCCAGAGAAGAGCTTACCGATAATTGCCGTCACATCTTTTTTCAGGTTTTTCCCAACAACAAACCCCGCAACAAAAACAATGGAGGATATGAATTTCAGTACAGGCAAGTAAAGGCAGGAGATATGAAGGCTATTTATCCTGCTACAGCTAC
>JAVHPO010000032.1:0-20530 GCA_036170635.1 Prolixibacteraceae bacterium
GTAATTTTCTAATCTTTTCTTAGTCGAATTGATTGATAACACCTTTGTCCAGCAAATCGCTTTCGATGTTCAGATCGGTTTCCAGAAAATCGTCCATCTCCTCTTCTGAGCCAAATTCTGCAACCATTCCATTGTAAACAACTGTCCAGAGGTCGGGAGCATGCAAAATTTTCAGTCCGGGCAATTCGGGATTGAAATCTTTTACAGGAAATCCGGGTGTCACACCTTCCTCTTTTTCCATCAGTTGCAGGTATTTGCAGAAGTAATCCGTAGCCGGAAAGATTTCATCCTGGAGGTCTTCGGCTTCTGCGCGCTCAAATATGTCCACGATGGAGATACGGTAAATCTCCATCACACCATCAGCATTGACATACAATGCATCTGCAAACTGTTTGTCAGGCCGGTTTGCAATCTCATCGAAAGGAATGGGTGTGACCTGGGCAAGAAATTTGGGATGATGCGTATGCAGAATCATTTCGGCCGACTCATCGTTGAGCGGATCACTGCAGATTAGAAATTTAGGTGTTTTCATGGGATATTGATTATTAGCAATAGGATGCAAAATTAGCAAGAAAATGTGATGATGTGATAATGTGCTGATTTGCTAATTGAAAAAAAGCCTTTATCTTTATTTGATTGCGGATCGAATAACGGTCATCGTAATATCATCTAATCAGCACATCAACTAATCAGCATATCATCACATCCTTTATGCGTCCGGATACCTACTTCTTCAATCCAACCTGCGAACCGGCCATTGCCAATGGATCGCCCTTTTATACGGCTCCGGCAAGGTTGCGGAAATTCGAGTCTGATCTTGGGTATTTACCGGCCTGGATTGCAAATGAATGGGACCTGGTGATCGTGCCGGGGACAGTCGACCATTCCTACAATCAGGAAATGCGAAAGCTTGGGTTTAAACTTCCTGAATTGATCAATTTGAAGGAAGCAATAGCAAATCCTTCATGGCTCACACAACTGAAGGGAAGCCTTCGTCCATGGGGCTGGAGTCCGGCCCTCCACCAGCTTTTCAAACCCGCGTTCAATTCTTACCAGGATGATTTCAAAAAGTCAGTTGTTGCTTCCTGGCAGGAGGGTCACAAAAATTTATACAGTCGCCTTACTGCATTGAATTTACTTACCAGGATAATCGGAAAATATTCAGTTGACTGGTTGCCCAAACCTACAGAGTTGCCCGTGGTATGCTTCACGCTGGATCAGATTTACGCAGAGCTGGACCGGAGGGGAAAGGCGGTAGTTAAAACACCCTGGAGTTCGTCGGGCAGGGGCCTCCTTCTATTTCCTAACCCTAACCTGAAAACTAAAAATGACGAAGTTTTGAGCGGCATGCTCAATCAGCAGGGATTCGTAACGGTTGAACCATGGTTTGATAAAATAGTGGATCTTTCTTATCAGTTCCTTTCTAAGTCCGGAGAGATAAGTTACATGGGACGCACATTCTTTGAAACGGATTCCAAAGGAAGGTATGTAAGAAACCTTTTAGCTGACGCACCGAATTTGCCTGGGGAGGTATCCGGCTTTCTGGAAATGCACAATAAGGAAGTGATTCAATTGTTGCAGGCAGCGCTCAAGGAAAGTGATTACACTTCACTTTATGAGGGCTGGATTGGGGTGGACGCTTTGATTTATAAAGATGATTCGGGCAAGCTGAGGTTTCAGCCAATGGTTGAGATTAACGGACGGTTTACCATGGGGGCCATTGCATTGAGATTAAGGGAACATCTAGCCTTACAGTCATCCGGATTTTTGCAGATTTTCTATTCCAAAAGTGGCAATTTTCAGGATTTTAGTCAGAAACAGCAAGTGAATAGACCACTTATCATGAAAGACAAAAAAATTGTCAGTGGATTTCTTCCGCTTACACCACCTTTACAGGAACATCATTTTGGGGCTTACCTGGAAGTAATTTCAAGTCGGGGTGCATTCTAAGATAAACTGTAGAGATTTAATCTATGATTGTTACGCTATTTTCATAAAGAATTTCAGGATCTAGGTCCGCTTCATTATCCCATTCAATTGTATCAAAACTAACCCGGACTGAATTAAATTTTGAAATATCCTTTAGCTCTTGAAATATCCCCGTGTTAAGATATGGTTTCATATCAAATTGACGAATCTCCCCATTGTCAAAAGTCAAAATGAGATTATAATTATTTATCGGTTTAACAGTCTTAACAGCCAAATACATAGTCATTTTATTTTAATGGTTCTATAGAAAATGGCTTTTCATCATTTAGGCATAATGCCCAATCTGCCATTAATTCATCTTTATGAATCTCGATCCATGCAGTTACAAGTCTATTCTGCTTGGAAGGGAGTTTTCCATTCATTACTTCGCAATCCGAAATACTTATGGTAGCTTTAAAATCCTGATAATATGCATGGATATGTGACGGATTATGTTCTTTTGGAGCATAATACATCCTGATAATAATCCCAAAAAACATCGACAACGTTGGCAGAATTTATCCTTTTCTATACAAAGATACGATACCATTTATATAATCCCAAAAAATATACAATCATATGACTATATGAGCATTGGTGGTGTTTTGTAATTTTACGCTGACCTTCGGTGCTATGTCGTGTTGGGATTGCATGAAAATTATCCCAGGAAGATGTATCCGGAAACTGCGTATAAGGAGGGCTCACAAAATTTTAGGGATACACTGGTCGGGAGAGCCTCTCGATTGGTTCCAGTAATATTAATCTTTCATAGTTACATTCCAAATTACTTCCTTGTGCTCTTCCTTTAATGCGTTATATTCTTTCGCTGTGATTTTTCCGAGCTTTAAATAATCATCTTTAATGTCAGTATAATAGTGATTATCAAAAATATCGTCATAATAGGCTATCCATTCATCACTGCTTTTTTTCCAGAATATTTTTAATTTATCATTTTGTCCTATAGAGTAACATAGTACTTTAGAATCCCAGTCAGTATTATTTCTATTATTCTTATGTTTAATAATAATATTTAGCGCAGCTCCTTTCCCTATATTCTCAATAAAATAACTCTCTCTTTTATCGTCAATCTTGAATATGATTGTGGGTCTTTCTACTAGCAGGTTAGTCTTGTTAATAAATACTGTAATAAATCCAATTAGTATCAGATTTGCAAGCGATATAAATGGAGCTATATAATCTGAAAATGAACCCCAATCACTTGTTTCATTCGATATTGATGCATTTTTAAAATTTGCATAATATGTTAGTCCCGAGATAATAAGTAATAGGATACATATTATTATTAAGATTAGTAGTCCAGTTGAGAGTCTCCCTTTCATAACAATATTTTTAGGTTATTGTGATAGATTATAAACGCTTAAAGTTGCTAAGATGCTGCGATTACTGGCGCCAACGTATTTGCGTTTTTTAATGTTTTATGTAAAATACTATTGAAACGCAAATGAAAAGAATGGGAATTGTTTAATAAATCAGAGGTACATTGCCCGCCAGGGCATAAAGCTCAATAGAAAGTGAAGACCGGAGATAGCGTTTCCCCGTCAGGGGATAGACCTTCACCAATCAAATTCATTCAAGAAATCCATTTGATCATTGTTTATTCCCATCCGGGAAAAACGGAGCTCATCATGTTCCGTCTTCTATTGAGCTTGATGCCCTGACGGGCAAAGAATGAACTCTCATCTCACTCCTGCTCCACACTGCTCTTAATCCTTTTAAACGTGTCCTTTCTGGTTACAAGCATGGGGATGGCAACACCTGCAGACAAGGCGATCAAAATAAATATTGCCTTCAAACCATTGTTGGTAGTTTCTGCCAGCGTTTTTAAATAAGTATCCGAATTGCTGGAAGTCCCGACCAGTTCCATGCATCCGAGCATCATCCGGTAGGCAAAAGCGCCGGGAACCATTGGAATAACCGATGGTATTGAAAAAACCAAAGGCGGCGAATGTTTGTTGTGGGCTGCATAAACACTGAGCACACCAATAAGGGAGGCTCCGGCAAGTGAGGCGAGTACTATATTTACCTCCAGTCCGAGCAATAGAAATTTCAATAGCCCACCCAAAGCACCCATGGCCCATATAATTAACAAGGTTCGTTGCGGAACATTGAACAGAATGGCAAATCCCAGGGCTGCAAATCCAGCCCAAAAACCTTTTTCCAAAATATTGATAAAATCCATCTGCTTAAATGTTAAAGAGAAATTTGGCGCACATCAAACCCAAAGCGATGGCAAAAGCGATAATAAGACCATGAATTCCCCTGACGATACCGTTAAGGATGTTGCCGTCGATCATGTCAGTAAATGAATTGATGAGCGGAACTCCGGGGACGAGAAACAGGACAGAGGTCGCAAAAGCCAGTTCAGGCGAGTTCCCGAATCCAAGCTTCATGGAAAGCCCGGATAGCATAGAGGCTGCAAATGAGGCAAAAAAGATGGAGACATAGGGGTTGAAACGTTTTTTCAAAGATTCCTGACGAACAAACATTCCTACAAAAGTAGCCACGAATGCAACAGCCAGTTCAACCCCCTTCCCTCCGAAAAGGGCACAGAAGGCGCTTCCTGCAAGGGCTACGGAAGAAAGTATGATAAATCTTGGATAGTGTGGTAATGCAACAAGGCGGTCTACTTCGGCGTTAATTTGAGGAATACTCCAGTTGTCTTCCACCACCTTCCAACTCATCCTGCTGATTCCGGAAACTACCCTGAAGTTTACCCCATGCGGGGAAGTGCGTTTTAGGCTCGCGATAAAGCGATCGCTCTCCTCGTCGATCACTTTCAACATCAGCGATCGGTTGGTAATCAGCAATTCGATGTTGTATCCGAGGGCATCAGCAATTCTGTTGACAGTTGTTCTGATCCTGCCTGTACTGGCTCCGGAGCTCATTAGCAACGTGCCGACATTGAGCAACATCGCTTCCGCTTCATGAATATTTTTTAACTCTTCATCCATACAAATGATGTGTTAATGTGTTGATTAGCTGATGTGCTAATTAGCACATTAACACATCAGCACATCAACTCAATCGGGTATCTTAATCTGTTCTCCCAAAAAATGCGGTTGCGTCCCTATTATCAGGTCATAGGCCAGCAGAACCCTGGCACCAATTTCCCTAATAATAACTTTGATGGAAGGTCTTCCATTCTGGTCGCCGGCGTTAAAAGCAATCACCTCAAGGCCCCTTTTTCGTCCAATATAAACTGCACGATGGTTGTGAAATGGCTGAGATATTACCGTGAATTGGTGTTGACCAAATACCATGTAGCAGCGTACGACAGAGTCCAGTGTGCGGAAACCTGCGTAATCCAGCACGATACGTTCTTTCGGGATCCCAGCTTCAACAAGATCGTTAAACATGGAAACCGGCTCGTTGTAACTTCTGTGTTTGTTGTCGCCGCTGACAATGATGTAATCTGTTTTTTTGCTTTTATAGAGTAGTACGGCTGCCTGGATCCGGTAGGTGTAGTACAAATTGATCTTTCCTGCACTGATATATTTGTTGGTTCCAAGAACCACCGCGCAATGGTTATGGGGAATTGCACCGACAGAATCATAAGAGAATTGTTTGCCGGTTTTGGTGACTTCGAGGTTGATCCATAAAACAAATATAGAGAAGGCCAGCCACAGAAAGGCCAGAAATATTAAAAGCCGTATTGCCCATTTTCGGATCATATGAAATTGTAATTTCTACCGAAAATTAGCATTTTTTTTTGAAGGCTTTTTGAGTTAATATTACTATTACTTTAATTCACTAACAATATATGGTCAAAGCTGCTTCTCATAAATTGACTATTCCCTACCTTAGGGATGTTCTAATGTCAGATAATCAGGAAATAGGTGAAAGAATCAAACGGGCTGGTGTGTCATTTGATATCGATAAAATTAATTGGCTGGAATACCCATATAAGCCGAAGGTAAAGCTTTATACCGTTTATTCTGAAGAATATCTATGGATTTGCTTTGAGGTGAAAAGGGACTTTTTTCGGGCAAAAGCCACAGTAGATCAGGAAGCAGTTTGGCAAGACTCATGTGTAGAGTTTTTTATCTCTAGCGGTGACACAAATAGCAGTGTCAGTATGTCGGATATCATCTATAGAAATTTTGAATTCAACGTTCTGGGAGTTTGTCTCTCCGCCGTCGGAACCAAATCAAATAGGGAGATGCTTTCGACTGAGGAGATGAAGCAAATACTACGCTTCCCATCTATTGAAAAGAATTGCCTTCCGTCGGAAGGGGATTGCTTTGATTGGAATTTGATTGTGGCTATTCCATTGAGATTATTGGGTATAGAGCAAGGCTCTGCGTTTAGGGCCAATTTTTACAAATGCGGGGATTTAACGACACATCCTCATTTTCTCTCCTGGAGTAGTATTGAAGCTGCAAATCCTGATTTTCACCTGCCTCAGTTCTTTGGTAGGGTGGAACTTGGAAAGAGTTAAAATGTTTGTATTATGGAATCTACAGGTATTGAACGAATAAGAGATAGCTTCAAAGCGCTTATGACCGAATGTGGTCCCCAAATTCCGGAGGCTGACAGCTTGTTGGTTCAAAAAGCGATGGATCAGGCCTTGTTAATTCTGGGCGATGCCAAATGGGAAAATGAAGAGTTCATCCTTCACCATTCCATTGCAGTTGGTAGGATTGCCGTTTTGGAGCTGGGTCTTTCCGGCGACTCTTTGATAGCCTGTCTGTTACACAATACTTTTGACAAATCCAACCATCAATTTTCGGCAGCTGAAATCAGAAAGGAGTACAAACCGGGAGTTGCGGAAATATTGGAAGGCATCATCAAAATAAACTCCCTGAATACCGAAAATATTGCCCTTCAGAGTGAGAACTTCAGACGGCTGATGATGGCGCTCTCAGGCGATGTACGGGTAATCCTGATCAAAATCGCCGACCAGTTGCAGGATATGCGCAACCTTGAAAATCTGCCGGTTGCGCTGCAGCAGCGTTTTTCGATCGATTCGTGGCACCTCTATGCACCATTGGCACACCGGCTGGGACTGTACAAAATTAATTCTGAACTGCTCGATCTCTCCTTAAAATACCTTCATGCAGAGGATTACAGGCACATTGTGGAGAAATTACAGGAGACCACAGTCGAAAGGGCCAATTTCGTTTCAGCATTTGTCAAACCAATTGAGAAAAAGCTGAAAAGCCGTGGTTTCGATTTTGAAATGAAGGCCCGCACCAAGTCTATCTTCTCCATCTGGAACAAAATGAAAAAGCAGGAAGTAGATTTTCATGAGGTATATGACCTTTTTGCCATTCGCGTCATCCTGAATTCGAAACCTGAAAATGAGAAGGCCGAGTGCTGGCAGGTCTTTTCAGTTGTCACCGAAGAGTACCTTTCTAATCCTGAACGGCTGCGCGACTGGATTACTTTCCCCAAATCAAACGGGTATGAATCTTTGCATACAACAGTGCTTGGCCCTGACAAAAAATGGGTTGAGGTGCAGATTCGTACCAGACGGATGGATGATGTGGCCGAAAATGGCCTGGCTTCACACTGGCGTTACAAAGAGGGGAAAGCCGGGGGCAAGGAACTTGACGACTGGCTCAAAAATATCAGGGAGATATTGGAAAACCCACAACTGAGCCCGGCAGATTTTATCGAAGATTTCAAAGTCAATATTTACGATGACGAAATATTTGTTTTCACGCCGAAAGGCGACCTGATCAAACTTCGGGCTGGCGCTACTTTGCTCGATTTTGCCTACGAAATTCACTCACACATTGGTGATCATTGCGTTGGGGGTAAAGTCAACGGGAAACTGGTGACCTTGAAATACCGTTTGAAAAACGGAGATCAGCCCATTGTTGAAACCTCCAATAGCCAAAAACCGAAGCTCGACTGGCTCGATTTTGTTGTCACAACCAAAGCGAAATCCCGAATCAAAGCGAGTCTCAACGAGGAACAAAAACGGGAATCGGAAAACGGGAAAGAGATTCTCAGGCGCAAGTTTAAAAATTGGAAAATTGAACTGAGCGATCAGGTGATCCGCGATCTGCTGAAACATTATAAACTTAAGCTGGCTTCCGAACTCTATTACCAGATTTCAACAGGAAAGATAGACCCATTAGGTGTTAAGGAGGTCATTACAGTCCACGAAGAGGAGAGTGCAAAAGAGCGTCTTTCCGAGATACTGGCACCAACGGAGCTTAAAGAGTTGTCGTTCGATTCAGGTGATGATTATTTGGTGATTGACAATGATCTGAAAAATGTCATCTACAAGCTGGCGGTTTGCTGCAATCCAATCTTTGGCGATGATATCTTTGGGTTCGTCACCATCCGTGAAGGGATAAAAATTCATAGGATAGCCTGTCCAAATGCCAAACAGATGACCGAAAGGTATCCATACAGGCTGATCAAGGCAAAATGGCGTTCCACCGGTAAAAGAAACTCCTTCCAGGCTACTGTAAGAGTCGCCGGATCTGACAGGATTGGCATGGTGAACGACCTGACCCATATTATTGCCAAAGAGGTGGGCGTGCAAATGCGCTCCATTACCATCAACAGCGAAACCAGCTCCTTCGAAGGGACACTTCGAGTCTACGTCAACGATACCCACCACCTCGATTTCCTGATGCAAAAACTCAAGAACATAAAGGGAGTTGATTCGGTGACAAGGTCAGAAGGATAAAAAAATTTTCCACATTAAAATGTTTATGAAGGAACTAATTTTGAAAGCTCAGCAACTCAGGGATCAAGGAGATTTCCAGGAGGCGCTAACCTTGCTTGACCATCCGTCGTTGACAAGGGATGCAGATGCCGCATTCCTGTGTGGTGAGATTCATTACAACAACCAGAATTGGGGTGCAGCGCTCAATAGTTTTCGTCATTGTCTGCAAATAGACCCATCTCGGACTGCCGCGCAAACCTATGTAGACCTTATTTTAAATATTCTTGGATTTTTTCACACCGACCAGTTCAACCCATGAATATTTGAATTAACTTTGGTAGAGATCTGCTTTTTAGTTTTTGTTATTATTATAAAAATGAGGAAGTTATAAACCAAATTAATTCTCAAAATGAAACGTTTTGCTGTAGTCTTGTTCGTGTGCTTCAGCTTTACATCCTTGTATTCCCAGGATGCCATTGTGCTGAAAAATGAAGGGAACAAAGCAATGGCGGCCCAGCAGTGGGCTGTTGCGCTTGCAAAGTACGAAAAAGCGCTTACCGTTTGGGGAAAGAGACCCACCGATCAGGCCTTTAAAGATCAGAACGACAAAGCGAGAATGGATTTCAAGGAAGCGATGAAATTCATGAACATGAGCCTGGAATTAAACCCCAACGATGAGAAGGCAAAAACGGTTAAGACAAACTGTCAGAATCAGTTGAATATGCTGATTTGAAAATGTGAAAATTGGAAAATGTGGAAATGTGAACCGGTCCCTGAGCGAAGTCGAAGGGTCACATTTTCACATTTTCCAATTTTCACATTGATTTTTCTGAGCTAACTTTATCTACCAGGTAAACAATTGATTGGAAGGGAATGCCTGAGTATAGGCTGAGTCCGATTTCACAAGTACGGCTGTTGGAATAGCCCCGGAGTACGGATTTTGGAAGCTGGGCCTTCAGGGTACGCAGACCATGCCGGTTCAGTTCAGGAAAGGAAAATCCGCGGTCTCCGGCAAATCCGCAGCAATTGGTTTCTGCTACCACCACATCTTTTGCACAAAGTCTGGCCAGATCGGTCAGCTTTTGATCCAAACCCATCTTTTTCAGACTACAAACCGGAAAGACAGCGACGGTTTCCTCCAGGGGCGTTATGGTTAAATGTGGCAACAGATGTTCAAGAATAAACTCCACCGGTTCGTATAATTTCATCCTGGATCCCATGTTTTCCCGCATGGTGTAAAGACAGGGGCTCATGTCGCACAAGACCGGGTACCTTCCATTTTCACTTGCCTTCTGAAGGGCAGCTTCAAGTTCCTTCGATTTTAGTTCCCCGGCTTCAGTATAACCTTTGCTCGAAAAAGCCATCCCGCAGCATAACCCGGACAGCTTTTCGGGGTAGATGACATCAAACCCACCTTTTTGAAGCAATTTTAGCATCACTTCTGTAAGCTGTTCACCTTTTTCGTAGCCGGATGGTCCCATGCTACGGTTAATACAAGATGGGAAGTAGACCACCTTTGGCCCAGATTTGGATTTATGGATTATTGGAAGAGGAAGGATTGGTTTTGCTCCGGTAGGCATCCATGGGTTCCATAAAGGGAGTTTGTTGAATGTGAGTCTGCGTGCGCCTTTTGTGACAGTTGACATGATTCGGGTTCCAACCATTTTGTGCACAAATGCAACGAAAGTGAGTCCGATACGCATCATCCCGGTCACCAGTTGCATCCGGTTGGCCATCCAAATCGCTCTCTTTTGTCCGTCTCCAATCTCCTCCTGACGGATGGATTTTATCAACTTTCCTGTGTCGATTTTCACCGGACAAGCGGTTGCGCACAGTCCGTCGGTGGCGCACGTTTCGTTGCCGTCGTAGCGGTACAATTTAAGCAACTGCGCAAGGAAGTGGGGCTCTTTTCCACTATTTTTCAGACCGGCAATCTCCCGGTAGGTAACGATTCTTTGTCGCGGGGTGAGTGTAAGTTCGGATGACACGCAATTTGGTTCACAAAAGCCACATTCGATACAAGCGTCAATTTTCTCATGCGCAGCGGGTATCGGTTTCAGGTTTTTCAAATGCACGAGCGGATCGTTGTTGAGGATCACTCCCGGATTTAGTAAATGTTCCGGATCAAAGATGGCTTTGATTCTTTTCATCAGCATGTAGGCTTCCGCACCCCATTCCAACTCCACGAAAGGGGCCATGTTTCGGCCCGTTCCATGTTCTGCCTTTAGCGCACCGTCGTATTTGTGGACCACCAGTTCAGAAACATCTTCCATGAAGTTTTTGTACCGTTCTACCTCCTTTTCTGTGGTAAAATCCTGAGTGAAAACGAAGTGCAGATTGCCCATCAGGGCATGACCGAAGATGACCGCTTCGTGGTAACCCCATTTTTCGAAAAGTTGCTGAAGATCCAAAGTCGCTTCTGCCAACCGAATGAGTGGGAAAGAGACATCTTCAATAATCACTGTCGTACCTTTCTTCCGCATTGCTCCGACAGAAGGGAACATCCCTTTTCTGATTTTCCAGAGATGGGCACATTCTGTGGGATCAGCTGTAAACCGAACCGGATGGATCGTTGGGATATCAGCTATAATCAGGGCAATTTGTTTAATTTGAACATCAAGCAGGCCGGTCTCTGCTGCCCGGGTTTCGACCAGAAGGGCACATACATTTTGATCGAGTGTCTTTAGATCAACTGCTAATCCTTCTTCCGTTTCTACCGATTTTAAGCCGGCCCTGTCGATTAGTTCAACAGCTGCAACAGGCGTTTCCTGCAACAAGATAACAGCCTTGCAGGCCTCATAAATTGAAGGGAACAGCATCAGTGAACTTGCCTTGAAGGGATGCTCGACAACGGTTCTGTACCTGATTTCCGAGATGAAGCCGAGTGTTCCTTCTGATCCAATCATCAGATGCTGCAGAATATCAATGGGATCTGAAAAGTCTACCAGGGCATTGAGACTATACCCTGTCGTATTTTTCATCTTGTATTTGTGCCGGATCCTCGCTGAAAGTGCTTCATTTTCAACAACAAATTGCTTCAAAAGATTGATTTGATTCAAAAAACTGGCATGGGATTTCCTGAAAGAAGCGCAACTTTGTACATCACCTGTATCCAGAAGCGTTCCGTCCTGAAAAATAATCCGCATGCTTAACAATGTCTGGTAAGAGTTGTCGGCAGTTCCGCAACACATGCCACTTGCATTGTTGGCTGCAATCCCACCGATCATGGCGGCCTGAATGGATGCGGGATCCGGTCCTATTTTTCTGCCATATTTTGCGAGCAAGGCATTGGCTTCACTACCGGTAAGTCCGGGCTGCAACCTAATCGCCGCACCATCCTCTTCGACTACCGATTTTTTCCAATTGTTGCCGGCAATCACCAGCAATGAATCGGTAACAGCCTGACCTGAAAGACTGGTGCCCGCTGCGCGAAAAGTGACAGGGATTTTCAGATTAGACGACACTTTCAGGATTAGTGACACCTCTTCCTCATTTTTTGCCTTGATCACCATTCGGGGAATGAGCCGGTAAAAGCTTGCATCTGTTCCAAATGCAAGGGTGTGCAGCGGATCGTGATAGATACGGTTTTTATCAACTAATAATAGTACCAGACGATCGTAAAGTTGCCGAAAATTGCCAGTTAGCATGAGGTGAAGAAGGATGATTAGTCGGCGCTAAAAATAGGGATAAATTTGGTTACAGCATTCCTTCCAGCAGTAAATCAAGGTAGTTTTTCCGGTTGATCAGCTGAAAACCTCCCTTGTATTCATCCTGCCACAATTTGGGCGATTTTACTTTGTCCTTTGTCATCTTAATTTCAAATCCCATCAAACCGTCTTCCCCCTCTTCGACATAATCGATTTCGGCTCCGGTGTAGGTGCGCCAAAAGTAGGAATGAACCATCTTCCGGCTGTAAAGCAGTTGTTTGCGCCGTTCGGCGATCACAAAATTTTCCCATAGACTACCGGCATCAGTACGTAAATGAAGCGGTTTGAGGTTGTCGATCAGGTAATTTCGAATTCCTGTATCGTAGAAATATATTTTGTCCATTTTGGCTACCTCTTTACGCAGATTCCTGTTGTAAGAGGGCAACCGGAAGATCACAAACGCCTTTTCGAGCAGGTCGATGTATCGTTCAACGGTTTCGCGGTTGATCGAAAGGACTTGTGACAATTCATTCACCGAAACCAGTTGTCCGACCTGGAAAGCGAGCAAACGCAGCAAATCCCTGATCTTGGCAGTGTATTTCACATTGGTCAGCTGAAGAACATCCATGTACAAATAGGAGTCGCAGATTTCACCGAGGAAGCTGCTCTTTTGGTTGGCACTGGCCATGAAAATTTCCGGGTACATACCAAAGCGCAGCAATTCTTCCAATTGCTGATCCAATTCAAATTTGTTCCTGCCTGCGATGATTTCACTCAGTGAAAATGGAAGCAGATGGAAAACCTTTTTTCGACCGGTCAGAGGTTCTGCAGCCTGGTTGGCCATTGCAAAGGAAGAAGATCCGGTAGCAATCACCTTCAAATGGGGCAATTCATCATAAAGAACTTTTAGCGCCAGTCCGATATCCTGTACGCGTTGAGCTTCATCAATAATCAGCAATTGGTACCCTTCCGTGAGTTCTGAGATTGTTTGAATGTCGCGTTGCATAAGGAGCAATTCAATGTCGAGGAAATCAGCAGAAAGGTACTTTACCTTCCATCCGGAAAGTTTCCCCAATTGTTTGACTAGGGTTGTCTTGCCAACCTGACGTGGACCATAAATCAACAAGACTTTCCTGCTCGATTTTAGTTGATCGAGACAGGCAGTTTCGATGTGTCGTTGAATGTTCATGGTATAAATTTCAACGCAAATATACTAAGATTAATTTTGTAACCAGCAAAATTCGCGTGAAATTTGTTGGTTAAACAGCAAAATTTGCGTGAAAAATGCTGGTAGACCAGCAAAATTTGCGTGAAAAATGCTGGTTGACCAGCAAAATTCGCGTGAAAATTGCTGGTTTATGAATCTGAGGAATTACATTTGAAACTGAGGGTTTAGGGTAAACAACAAAGTAAAATGTTAATAATTCAGCTTTATCTGCTTCCTTTATTGCCGGAAGATAACTATATTTACCCGCTATTCCGGGTTCAGATTGCGAATAGAAGCTTATCCAAACTACCATGAAATAGCCATGAGTGAATTTACACACCAATCGAAAATGATTATGTGGGTATTCCATGCGACCTTTAAAAAACAAATTATATACGCATGAAATCTACTATTTTGTTGTTCTTCGGTGTCCTGGTATCTATCAACCTAAAAGCGCAGGATCGGATAACCGGCCACACTTTTGCTACACGTTCCGAAGTGATTGCACAGCATGGGATGGCTTGTACCAGTCAGCCATTGGCAACCCAGGCAGCCCTTGATATCCTTAAAGCCGGCGGAAATGCGATAGATGCTGCCATAGCGGCCAATGCCGTGCTTGGTTTGGTTGAACCCGTCAGCAATGGCATTGGAGGCGACCTGTTTGCCATTGTGTGGGATGCAAAAACGCAGAAACTTTATGGTCTGAATGCAAGCGGCCGTTCCCCGTACGATCTGACTTACCAATATTTTAAAAAGCACGGTATTACCCGAATTCCAGCTTTTGGACCCTTGTCGGTCTCCGTACCCGGATGCGTGGATGGTTGGTCCGAGCTGCACAAAAAATTTGGAAAGCTTCCCTTCCCGAACCTGCTAAAACCGGCCATCAATTATGCCAGGGAGGGATTTCCCGTTACAGAGGTCATTGCCTATTACTGGAATTCAAATTCGAGAAACCTGCAAAAATATCCGGGTTTTAAAGAGATATACATGCCAAACGGGAAAGCTCCTGCCAAAGGTGAGGTGTTTAAAAATCCGTATCTGGCTTCCACCCTCGAAAAAATAGCAAATGGTGGAAGAGATGCCTTCTACAAGGGAGAAGTTGCTCAGAAGATTGCCGATTACATGAAGGACCAGGGCGGTTTTTTGAGTGTCAGGGACTTGGCGGACCACCATTCAGAGTGGGTCGAACCCATATCTACCAACTACCGAGGATATGATGTGTGGGAATTACCTCCGAACGGTCAGGGTACAGCAGTATTACAGCAACTGAACATGCTCGAGAATTTCGATATCAAAGCGATGGGTTTCGGAACTTCGGAGTACATCCATACTTTTGTTGAGACCAAGAAGTTGGCCTTCGAGGACCGTGCAAAATATTATGCTGATCCGGATTTTGCCAAAATTCCCATTGAAAAACTGATCTCCAAAACCTATGCCAAAGAGCGGCTAAAACTTTTTGATGCCGCGAGATCAGCCAAAAGCTATCCAGCCGGTAACCTGGAACAGGGAAATACCATCTACATGACCACTGCCGACAAGGATGGAAACATGGTTTCACTGATTCAAAGCAATTACCGCGGGATGGGATCAGGGATGACTCCCGGTAAACTAGGATTCATACTTCAGGATCGCGGGGAGATGTTTATCATCGATTCGACCCACATGAACCGATATGAACCGCACAAAAGGCCTTTCCACACCATCATTCCGGCATTTATCACCAAAGATGGCAAACCGTTTATCAGTTTCGGACTGATGGGCGGTTCCATGCAGCCGCAGGGCCATGTGCAGATGGTGGTCAATCTGATCGATTTCGGTATGAATCTGCAGGAGGCTGGTGATGCGCCAAGGATTTGCCATGAGGGATCCAGCGAACCTACCGGTGAAACCATGACGGATGGGGGAGTGGTTTATTTGGAAAGCGGAATCCCTTATGAAACCATCCGGCAACTGCTTGGCAAAGGGCACAAGGTCCAGTTTATCAACGGAATTTACGGGGGATACCAGGCCATCAAATGGGACGAAAAAAACAAAGTCTATTTCGGGGCCTCCGAATCCCGGAAGGACGGACAAGCAGCGGGATACTGAAAAAGGACTGGGAGACTAGGGGACTGATGGACTTGGAGAAGGGGACGACTAGGACGAGTCGCCGAAAAGATAATTAAGGATTGTAGCGAAGTACTTTAGTCACTTTAGTTCACTTTAGTCCCTTGCATTTAGATTAACTATTATAATTACTACAAACATGAAGAGAAGAAGCTTTCTGAACACATCGCTTGCCATGGCAGGTATCATGGTAATACCGAGACACGTACTCGGCGGAACAGGTTTTACCGCACCCAGTGATCAGCTTACCAAAGCCATTATCGGGGTTGGCGGGATGGGTCGCGGACACATTGGCTATGAAGATACAAGGGTAGTGGCCATTTGTGATGTAGACAAGAATCACCTGGCACAGGTCCAAAAGATGATTCCGAATCCGGTAAAGACTTACCACGATTTTAGGGAGTTGCTGCTGCAACCGGACATCGATATTGTGCACATCGCCACACCTCCGCACTGGCATGGTATCATGGCTGTTGAGGCCGCCCGCGCAGGGAAGGACATCTGGTGTGAAAAACCAATGACCCGCACCATCGGGGAAGGTCTTCGGGTGGTTGAGGAGATCAACAAATACGACAGAATATTCAGGCTGAATACATGGTTTCGTTTCAAGGATACTTTTTATGGATTGGGTACGGATGTGAAACCATTGAAAAAGGTGATCCAGAGTGGAATTTTGGGTTGGCCGCTCAAGGTAACTGTCAGCGGAATAACCGGTTATGACTGGAAGTTTTATTGGAGTGGTGAGCGGAACCTCAAGCCAATGCCGGTACCGGAAGAGCTCGATTACGACATGTGGCTGGGTCCTGCCCCCTACAAACCCTACAATCCCGAACGCGTCCATGCCAAGTTCAGGGGTTACTGGGATTATGACGGTGGCGGTTTGGGCGATATGGGTCAGCACTACCTCGATCCGGTTCAATACCTGCTTGGCAAAGACGATACCAGTCCAATCAAAGTCGAAGTGGATGCCCCCGAGCAACATTACGATGCAGTGGGCTCATGGCGTAGGATTGAATATACCTATGCCGACGGTTGCAAAATCATCCTGGATGGAGAGAACCGCGACAAGGATGCAGCCTACATCGAAGGTCCCAATGGAAAGATTTTCAGGGGCTTCAAATCTACAATTCCAAATCTTCAGTCATTTATCGAGACACTGCCGGATCCGGAGCCACAAATTACCACCTTCACTGAATCGGTGAAAACAAGGAAGAAATTCGCACTGAATGAGATGAATGGTTACCACTCCTGCACGGTTGTCAACATGGGAATCATCGCGCTTCAGTTGGGACGCACTTTGCATTTCGATCCTGCCACACAGCAGTTTATCGATGATGAAGCCGCCAATCGGTTAATCAATCAACCCATGCGTGCACCCTGGAGTATTTAAATTATGGTTGAAATTCTTTGTGAAGCCTTGGTGTCTTAGTGTCTTTGTGGCCAGAAAAAAATAGCCACTAAGGCTCAAAGACACCAAGGTTTCACAAAGAAAATCCATTTAGAAAGGAGTAATAAAATTTTAAAAAGCTTCTAAAACAAAAATACAAGATATGAAGAAAATATTTTCAATTTCAACAGTCGTTGTGATGCTCCTGGGCCTTGCTTTCAATGGCCACGGACAGATCAACAGAACCATCAATACCAAAGTTGCGGATGCCCTCGCGCAGGTGCCAACCAAAGATGATGCCAGGCTGAATGTGCTGATGAGCGAAGTGGCCGAAATGAAAGAAGAGGGATTTGCCCTTTTTGCCGCGAAAATTGTACCTCCAGGCACCGACGATGATGTGGCAGCCAGATTTGTGGTAGCCAGCCTCTCAAAATATGTTTCCCAATTCGGAAAAGAAGCTGACAAACGGATGGTAGAGAACGGATTGCTGAAAGCCATCCAGAGCAGTTCAAACAAGGATATTCAAGCCTTTTACCTGACGCAGCTCTATTTTGTAGCGACCGATCAGTCGATTGCCACACTTAGCCAGTTCCTGAACGATGAAAAATTGTGTGATGCCGCTGTCAAGGTTTTGCTGGCAGTTGGAACTCCGTCTGCAGGCGATGCCATGTTAAAAAAACTGGAAGGTTCACAGGGAATAGCTGCCCTGGCGCTTGCCAAAGCCGTCGGCCAGATGAGGATCGAAGCAGCTAGTCCCATCCTGATTAAAAAGATGGGTGGAGCGGATGCCAAACTGCAACGGGTGATCCTGGAAGCAGTAGCCCGGATTGCATCCAAAGAGAGTTTCACCTTTTTGACCGAAGAGGCTGCAAAAGCAAAATACATGTACGAACCTACCGGGATTGTCTCTTCGCTGGTAACCTATGCCGGTCAACTGGGGGCTAAAGGAGATCTTGCACTCTGCGACAAAACCATTACAACTTTATTGACCAACTGCAAGGAGAAGTCTCAATTGCAGTACCGTTCTGCTGCATTGGCTGTAAAGGCAAAATATTGGGGCAATGAAGCTTTGCCACTCCTGCAGAAGGAGTTTGACAACGCCGACAAGGCCTACCGTGCCGGTGTGATGAACCTTGCAGCTGCCTCCACGGATGTGGCAGTCTCCCGTCAATGGATCGCAAAATCGAAAACCGTTACCGGCGAAAAAAAGGCCGAAATTGTTGAGATGCTCGGACGCAGAGGTTGTAATGATCTGATGGCTACCTTTGAATCACTTCTTTCTGACCCATCGGAAGAGGTTAGAATTGAAGCGATCAACGCTTTATCAAACATCAGGGTACCTGCCGCTGCAACTATACTTGAAAACCACCTGATTAAGGGATTGGATGCTGTTGCTACCGCGAAAGCGCTTTCCCGCATGTTGGACGGAAAGCACATCGACAAGTTGGCTCAGTCATTGGATGGAGCCCCGAAAGCTGCAAAAGTCGAGATCATTAGACTGATTGGCGCCAAGGCTGGCAGCGGGAGTTTCGATAAAATGGTTGGACTAGCCGCGAACAAAGACCAGGATATTTCAGCTGCTGCCTATACCGCACTAAAAACTTTGTCGAGCGAAGAAAATATTCCCGTCCTTCTGGATCTTTTGAAGAAAGCATCCACAAAAGAGCAGATCGCAGCTGTTCAGCTTTCTTTGATTCATGCTGCTTCTGGTTTAGACAAAGAAGAGACAGGCAAATTTATTGCTGAATTGAGCAAAATGAATGATCCTGGCCGTACCCTTGAAATCTTCTCCAAGCTGGGTGGCCGTAATGCCCTGAAACAGGTGGTTGATGCATTTGGATCCGGCGATAATTCAATTAAAGAGACAGCCTTCAACGCTCTGCTGAAGTGGAGCAGTGCCGATGCAGCCGATGCGCTCTGCCAAATTTGTGCTGCCAATCCTGCCTATCAGGCCAGGGCCTTCAAAGGGTTTATCAGTTTGGTCTCCAGCCCATCTTTACCGGACGATCAAAAACTGTTGCATTACCGCAAGTTGATGCCACTGGCACAGAGTAACGAGCAAAAATTGATGGTGATTGACAGGCTGGGTGATCTCAAGACCTTTCCGGCCCTCCTTTATACCTCCAATTTCCTCGATGACAATGCGCTTCAAAGTGATGCTGCCAATTCCGTGATTCAGATTGCTTTGCCTGGTTCAGGTAAGACGGTAGGTTTGACAGGTGAAATCGTCAAAGCTGCCTTATCCAAATCTGCCGGTCTTTTGAAAGGGGCCGAGAGTGATTACGACAAGGAGAAGGTCAAAAAATACCTGGCTTCAATGCCGGATGAGAAGGGATACGTGACCATGTTCAACGGGAAAGACCTTACCGGCTGGAAAGGATTGGTCGGAAATCCGATCACCCGTGCAAAAATGACCGAAAAAGAACTGGCCTCCAAACAAATCGAAGCCAATGCCAAAGCAGCAAAACTCTGGAGTGTCAAAGATAATTCGATTGTTTTCAGCGGATCAGGCGACAATCTCTGCTCCGAAAAACAGTACGGCGACTTCGAGATGATCGTCGATTGGCGCATCACCAAAAAGGGCGACAGCGGAATCTACCTGAGGGGATCGCCGCAAGTGCAAATCTGGGATACTTCAAGGGTTGAAGTAGGCGCTCAGGTCGGATCGGGTGGTCTTTACAACAATGCCAAATACAGGAGTACCCCATTGAAAGTTGCCGACAATCCCATTGGCGACTGGAACCATTTCTACATCAAAATGGTAGGGGAGAAGGTAACTGTTTATTTGAATGGAGTATTGGTCGTTGACAATGTCACGCTAGAGAATTACTGGGACCGATCCATGCCAATCTTTCCAAAGGATGCCATCGAACTTCAGGCGCATGGCACAGATCTTGCTTTCCGCGACATCTATGTAAACGAGATCAACGACAACCATTATGTCCTTTCGGCTGACGAACAAAAAGAGGGTTTTGTACCACTTTTCAACGGTATCAATTTCGATGGATGGACCGGAAATACAGTCGATTATGAGGTAAAAAACGGTGAAATTGTTTTGAATGTCGACAACGGTCCTTCTCATGGAAACCTTTTCACTCAAGGCGAATACCGTGATTTTACCTTCCGCTTTGAGTTCCAGTTGACACCAGGGGCCAACAATGGTCTCGGCATCCGTGCACCACTTCAGGGCGATGCCGCATACGTGGGAATGGAGCTTCAGATACTTGATGATGATGCACCAATTTATGCTGAATTGCAAAAGTACCAGTACCATGGTTCCGTTTACGGCGTCATTCCTGCCAAACGGGGATCGCTAAAACCTACCGGGGAATGGAACTTTGAAGAGGTGGTTGTGAAAGGCAACAACGTGAAAGTGATTCTCAATGGAAACGTCATCACCGATGGGGATATCGCAGTTGCCAGCCGCAACGGAACGCTCGATCACAAAGAACATCCCGGATTGCTGCGAACCACCGGACATATTGGCTTCCTCGGACATGGATCCGTTGTGAAGTTCAGAAATATCAGGGTAAAAGAGCAGTAGAAATTAATGTGAAAATTGGGAAATG
>JAVHPO010000032.1:20630-25959 GCA_036170635.1 Prolixibacteraceae bacterium
GGAAATGAGCGCTGCTTGACGGAGAGTGGTTATTGCCGCCACAGATTCATTTGTATCGGTTGTAATTTGATATTTGAACCCGGGGACGAAGCAGTGCTGATCCCCGGGTTTTTCTTTTTCACCACAATAGGCACATAGGTCACATTAGACCTATTGTGACCTATGTGCCTATTGTGGTGAAATTTAATATACTATTCATGATTAAATTGAACAGTCCCCCATTTTTACTTATCCATTTCCATTAGATAATCGTAAATTTGCACCGCTCTTAATTTCCATATTTTCACATTTTCCAATTTTCAAATTAGGTTGATGAACATAGAACTTATTATAAAAGACCAGGTTGCATTGGCAATCAAATCCCTTTACGGAAAACCGGTTGATCCTGCTCAGGTTCAGGTACAGCTTACCAGGAGTGAGTTTGAAGGCGACCAGACCGTAATGGTTTTCCCCTTTCTGAAAATATCGAAAAAGTCGCCGGAGGTGACCTGCCAGGAGATCGGCGAATACCTTGTTGCCAATGTGGCAGAAGTTTCGAAATTCAATGTGGTCAAGGGTTTTTTAAACCTGGTAATTGACAATAAATTCTGGATTGACCGGCTCAACGAAGCAATTCCTGATGATCGGTTTGGATTCATTCCTGAGACTGACCAGTCTGAGTTGGTCATGATCGAATATTCCTCACCCAACACCAACAAACCCCTGCATCTGGGTCATATCCGCAACAACCTGCTTGGATTTTCCCTGGCAGAGGTGATGAAGGCCAATGGCTACAAAGTAGTGAAAACCAACATTGTCAATGACCGCGGTGTCCATATCTGCAAATCGATGGTGGCCTGGCTGAAGTTTGGCAACGGCGAAACCCCTGAAACCAATGGTAAGAAGGGCGATCACCTGGTAGGGGAGTACTACGTCAAGTTCGATCAACAGTACAAAAGTGAGATTGCCTATTTAATAGCTGCCGGCAGAACAGAGGAACAGGCTAAGGAGGAGGCCCCCTCCATTGTGGAAACCCGTGAGATGCTGATCAAATGGGAGGCCAACGATTCTGATGTCCGTCAGCTGTGGAGAACGATGAATGGCTGGGTCTATGCCGGTTTCGATGAGACATACAAGACCCTCGGTGTCGACTTCGATAAGATCTATTACGAATCCGATACTTACACCATAGGCCGCGATGAGGTGTTGCGCGGTGTCAAAGAGGGAATCTTCCGGCAGGAAAGCGATGGTTCTGTCTGGGCCAACCTCGAGAAAGAGGGACTCGACAAAAAGATACTGCTCCGCTCGGATGGTACTTCCGTCTACATCACCCAGGATATCGGAACAGCTCAACTGCGCTACCGCGATTACCCCATCGATCACATGATCTATGTGGTAGGAAACGAGCAGATCTACCATTTCCAGGTACTCTCGCTGCTGCTCGATAAACTAGGGTATAATTGGGGAAGCGACCTCTATCACTTTTCATACGGAATGGTGGAGCTGCCCAATGGCCGGATGAAATCGCGCGAAGGAACCGTGGTGGATGCCGATGACCTGGTAGCCGGGATGGTCGATGTAGCCCGTTCCGTTTCCATGGAGTTGGGCAAACTCGAGGGCTATACTGATGTAGAAAAAGAGCACATTTACTATATTGTGGCTTTGGGTGCGCTGAAATACTTCATTCTGAAAGTCGATCCGAAGAAGACGATGACCTTCAATCCCGAAGAGTCGATCGACTTCAACGGCAACACCGGACCGTTTATCCAATATACCTATGCCCGCATTCAAAGCATTCTCCGCAAGGCGAATGATACGGGTATTTCCATACCTTTAAAGGCCGTTACAGCCGCACTCAACGAAAAGGAGCGTAGTCTGCTGAAGATCATTTCACTGTTCCCCGAGGTGGTCAAAGAGGCCGGAAAGGCACACAGTCCGGCCGTTGTGGCCAATTATGTCTATGATCTGGTAAAAGAGTTCAACTCCTTCTACCATGACCATTCAATTCTGAATGAACCCGATCTCGCCATCCGCGACTTCAGGCTGGTTGTAGCCCAAACAGTTGGCAAGGTGATCAAGAACGGATTTTCGTTATTGGGAATTGAGGTGCCGGAGCGGATGTAAATAGTTTGATTTATTGTCCAGTAATTCGCCCACCAAAATCAGTTTTTCACCTTCGCCCGACAAGCCGGTCAGTTTGACGGTTTGAACAGTGTTTTTCTGAATCTCTTTGACCGGAAATTCTACCGGAACATACAAATCTCCATAACCGTACGCTTTGTTTTTCGCAATTTTCTCCACCAAAACATTCTGGGTTTTCCCGATCAGGCTTTGGTAGTACCTCTGTTTATTATCAATAGAAAGCTGACGGATCATGGCAGACCGTTCGTTCTTAATTTTTTCCGGAACATGATTGTCAAGTTTTTCGGCACGCGTTCCTGTCCGTACCGAATATTTGAAGGTGTGGACATGGCTGAAATTGAATTCGTTAAAGGCATCAAGTGTTAGCTGAAAATCTTCTTCTGTCTCGCCGGGAAAACCAACAATTATATCGGTGGTAAAATTAAAATCGGGATAAACTGTACGAAACTGGCGGATTGTTTTTCGGAACTGTTCCACATCGTACATTCTGCGCATTCTAAGGAGTGTTTTTTCTGAACCGCTTTGCAAACAGAGGTGCAGGTGAGGCATCAGTTTCGGATGGGAAAACAGTTCTACAAATCGATTGCCAAATCCATCCGGTTCGAGGGATGAAATCCGTACCCGGAAATCGCCCGGTACATCCAGAATCATAGCCAATAAATCTTCAAAGCGGGCCTCCCCGTCCTCGTAGCGACCGATATTTACGCCGGTAATCACAATTTCCTTAAATCCGTTTTCAATAGTTTTGCGCACATTTTCAAGCACATCTGCCACCGGACGTGAAACAGCCCTGCCCCTAACCATTGGGATGATGCAGAATGTACAGAAATTGTCGCAGCCATCCTGAATTTTTACGGCGCTGCGGGTGTGAAGGCTTTTTCGCACAGGTTCATACCGGAAAACATCCTGGGGCAACTGGTTGGGATGAATGATTTCACCTGAAAAATGGGCTTCAACCAGTGATAAAATAGAGCTTTTACGATTGTTTTCGACAACGAAAGTGATATTTTCCTGACTTTCCAGTTTTTCCTTAAAATTATTGGCCATGCAACCGGTAACCACCACCACGGCATCTTTATTCCGGCGCGCGGCCTGGCTAATCACCGTTCTGGATTTTTGGTCACTCTGGTTGGTCACCGTGCAGGTATTCACAATCACCACATCAGGCGATTCGTCAAATCGGACCAGTTGGTACCCGGCTTCATCAAAATTGGTTACCAGCGCATCGGTTTCGTATTGATTGAGCCGACACCCGAGGGTTTTAAAAGCTACTTTCTTTTTATCGTTTGTAACCACGTCGTTTTTTTATTTATGATTGATTATCAGCAGATTGATTCGTCGTTCCATTTACCACTGATAGATTTTATATTTGCTTGAATATCAACCGATTGCTTCGTCGTTCCTCCTCGCAATGACGATCGCTGGTTGTGCTGTTGGATGAGGCGAGGGCTGGTTGAAAATTGACAACTAATCGTGTTTTACGATCCAGCCCTCGCCTCATCCAACGCCCTCACTGTGACAGTCGTCATTGCGATCGCGAGGCACGAGCGGGAAGCAATCTGTCGCCTTACCACTCCTCACAATACAACCAGTAATTGGCATTGCGACCAATGCCTGTCCCGTTTCTTCATTGGGAAGGCACAAAGTGTGAAGGAATCTGATGTCCCTTAAAGAAATACATTCTCTTACCGTGACTGTCCACTGAGCTCGAATATCAACTCCCCGCTCATGGAAAAATCGGCAGCCGAGGTAATCCTGACATCAACGATTTTTCCCATCAGTGTATCATCTTTCCTGTCGAGCCTGACAATCAGTTTTCCTTCGGTCAAACCCGTTGAGAAACCGGTCTTGCGATCAGTTCCATTGACAAGGACAGGGACGCTTTTTCCTACCAATGACTCATTGTACCGGAGTGAGTGGATCTTCATCATTTCAGAAAGGCGATGAAGCCGATCTTTTTTATCGTCTGTTGCCACCTCATTTTCCCAGCGGTAACTGGCAGCTCCCGGACGGGGAGAATACATGGCAATGTAGGCCATATTAAACCTGAATTCGTTCATGGCCGCAACTGTATTCTGAAACTCAGCTTCACCTTCGCTGGTAAAACCTACAATGATATCGGTAAAAAGGGTGGCCTGCGGTATTAGTTCGCGAATATCTGCCACGATCCTGCGGTATTTTTCCATCGAATGCTGGCGGTTCATTTTGATCAGTACCCGCTCGTCGCCACTTTGCATGGGTAAATGTATCTGTTTCGCCAGGCAATCATAGGATGCGATCACTTCAATCACCTCACGGTTCATATCCTGCGGATGGGGCGAGGTAAAATAGACCCAAAACTCCTCGCCTGAAATTTTACCAAATTCGCCAATCTGCCTGAGAAGTTCAGCAAAATTTATCTCCTCACCGTTTTTATCAAGTCCGTAAGAGTTCACATTCTGACCCAAAAGAGTGATGGATTTGTAACCCTGATTGACAAGGTGTTGCACTTCTTCAATAATTTCAGCGGAGGGTCGTGATACTTCACGGCCACGGGTATAGGGAACCGCGCAAAAAGTACAGAACTTATCGCAACCGTTCTGGATAGGTACAAATGCTTCGTAGGTCGACTGATATTTGGGTTTGATATGCCACATTTCTGTGATGTGCTCATTTTTTGGCATCACCGGTTTGGGTTGTTTCAGTCCGGCAGGAGTAACAATTCCGTATTCACGGATCATATTTGGAAATTCAGCCAGTTCGCTCATCTGGAAAATAAGGTCAAATGTCTTCAGGAATTTTTCCTTATCGGCAGGTAAAATGCACCCTGAGACAAAGGTGATCAGGTTGCGCCTGTTTTTCCACCTGTTCCATTGAGCTATCTTGTTGTATATCTTGTCGATGGGTTTTTGCCTGACTGAGCAAGCCAGTATACCAAGCAAATTGGCCTCTTCCTCAATTTCGGTGCGAATATAGCCCATCCCTTCCAGGACGGCGCTAACCCTTTCACTGTCCGACAGGTTCATTTGGCAACCAAGGGTAATCAAATGATACTTCATCTTAACAAAATATATTTTTTATGGCCACAATACATGTCTTGTTGCGTTTGTGAAATTAGCTCCCAATTCGTGAAATTTTTTCCTTAGAAATATACCTCACAATGGACCTGATCACGTTCAAAACCTTTCTTTTTCAGGATTTCAACGGCATCAAAAATCATGTTGCTGTT
>JAVHPO010000033.1:0-25887 GCA_036170635.1 Prolixibacteraceae bacterium
GCCCGGTTAATATTTTTCTACTTCCGGTAACATCAAAGGAAGTTCAGTATCGTCAAGCAGGGTGACTTCTCCGTCTTCCCAATGGATAACAGGAAAGGGCTCACCCCAGTATCGCTGACGGCTGAAAAGCCAATCGCGCAATTTATAATTGACAGTTGCTTTTCCCAATCCTTCGTGCTCTAGCCATGCAGTTACCTGCGCGATTCCCTTTTCTTTGGACAAACCATTGATATTGATTCCGATATTTTTATTGACGGAATTGATATAGGCGCCATCTTCGCTCCAGCATGCTTCCCCGACAAGAATCTTCTTTCTCAAATCAGCTTCGACACCCTCTCCCGGATCCAAAATGCAGACGATGGGTAAATTGTATGTTTGTGCAAATTCAAAGTCGCGGTGATCGTGGGCCGGCACTGCCATGATGGCGCCAGTTCCGTAACCCATGAGAACATAATCTGCAACCCAGACCGGTATTTTTTCGCCATTTAGCGGATTAATCGCATAACAACCCGTAAATACACCTGTTTTGCTTTTCGCCAGATCGGTTCTGTCGAGTTCGCTTTTCATCGCCGAACTATTGATGTAGTTGGCGACGGCACTCTTTTGAGCGGAAGTAGTAATTTCTGATACGAGCTCATGCTCAGGAGCAACCACCATGTAAGTTGCGCCAAACAGGGTATCGGGACGGGTGGTGTAAACCCTCAATTTTTTGTCATTTCCCACCAGTGCGAAATCAACTTCTGCTCCGGTTGAGCGACCGATCCAGTTGCGCTGCATCTCCTTGACACCTTCTGGCCAATCGAGGTCATCAAGCGCCTCGAGCAATCTTTCGGCATAATGGGGTATCCGAAGCATCCACTGTTTCAGGAAACGGCGTTCCACCTCTTTGGTACCGCACTTTTCGTGCGAACCGTCGTTCAGAACCTCTTCGTTTGCACAAACAGTTTTGCAGGTACGGCAATACCACACCTGGGCCTCCCCATAATAAGCCAGGCGTTTATGATCGGCATATTCCCGGACAGCTTTCTTACCGGCTTTGGATATCTCTTCAGGTATAGTCAGTTCGCTTATGTGCTTTCCTTTCCTTGCTTCGGCATCAAACCAGGTGTTGTACAATTTGGTAAATATCCATTGTGTCCATTTAAAATAGGAGGGATCGGTGGTATTTATTTCACGGTCCCAATCATAACTCAGACCTAGCGACTGTATTTGACGTCTGAAATTATCGCAGTTTTTTTGAGTGGTTTCGGCAGGATGAGTGCCTGTTTGGATGGCATATTGCTCGGCAGGCAAGCCAAACGCATCCCAACCCATCGGGTGAAGAACGTTGAAACCTTTGCTCCGCTTGTACCGGCAAACGATATCGGTGGCGGTATATCCTTCAGGATGTCCTACATGGAGTCCTGCACCCGAAGGATAGGGAAACATGTCGAGACAGTAAAATTTCGGTTTTGAGAAATCGTCTATTGTCTTGAAACTATTGTTGTCAGCCCAGTACTGCTGCCATTTGGCTTCAATCTCTTTGAAGTTGTAATCCATCGGGTTTTGAACTTATTGTGCTTAAAAATATGGTGCAAAATTAAGATTAATATCCTATATTTATAAATAGTCCGTATCTTTGTAAAAACAGTTTCCCATGTCAACGATCGTCATCAAACCCAAAAATCGAGCAGAAGAGGCTTTGCTAACCAAATTGCTGAGTAAGATGAATGTTGATGCCCATCTCGTTCATGAGCCGTTCCCAAATTACGATACTATTACTGCAATTCAGGATGTTGAATCAAGAAAGGGCACCAAAGCAGCAAACTCAGCAGATCTCTTCAATAAACTCGGAATTTAATCAATCTATTGATGATAATCTTTCGCGATGCATCAATTAGTATTTACCAACCGTTTTAAAAAAGACACCAAGCTTTTACAAAAAAGAGGTTTTGCCATGGAACTCCTGAAGAGGGCAATTATCTCTTTGGAAGAAGATGGTGTTCTCGGTCATTCATTTCGACCACACAAATTATCAGGGATATATACCGGTTACCGGGAAGCTCATTTAAAGCCGGATTGGATAATCATATGGAAATTATACGATGGTGGTAATGAAATATGGCTTGTAAGAACTGGTACTCATTCTGATCTCTTTAGCTAAAATCAGGATTTCTCCTCTTTCAATAAAGACTAAACCTAGTTCTCAATCCTATCAGTTGAAGAACCATTCTACTTGCCCAAAATTGAAATATTTAAAAACTTCACTAAAAACAACTCCTTTCTCTTTCAGTTTGAAATCAAAATCCAATTAATCCCAGCATAATCCAATAAATCCAAATCCGGGACTAATAGTTTGATTCTCTAAGAATTAATGACAAAATTCACATTCATCAAAGGATATCGGATTTAAAATTTAATTACTTTTGGCTATTGATTTTTCTAAACAAAACTCTAAAAAAATTAAGCATGAACGCCGGAATCGAAAAATTTATGGAGGAGCTGAAATCCCGTACGCCGGGCGAAAATGAGTTCCACCAGGCAGTAAGGGAGGTTATAGAGACAGTTTGGGATGTGTACGATGCCAATCCAAGATACAAACAGGCCAAAATATTGGAGCGCATGGTAGAACCTGAGCGTACTATTATGTTCCGAGTACCCTGGATGAATGATCTGGGAGAAGTAGAGATCAACAGAGGTTACAGGATAGAGTTTAACAGTACTTTGGGTCCCTACAAAGGCGGGTTAAGGTTTCACAAAAGTGTCAATCTTAGCATTTTAAAGTTTCTCGGTTTTGAACAGACCTTCAAAAACAGTCTTACTACCCTTCCCATGGGAGGTGGTAAAGGTGGCTCTGATTTTAGTGCCAAGGGTAGAAGCGACAACGAGATCATGCGTTTTTGCCAATCTTTTATGACAGAACTTTTTCGTCATATCGGACCGAATACAGATGTTCCGGCCGGAGATATCGGAGTAGGAGGTCGTGAAATCGGCTATCTGTTTGGACAATACAAACGGATCCGCAACGAGTTTACCGGAGTGTTGACAGGCAAAGGCCTGGGATGGGGCGGATCACTCATTCGGCCGGAAGCAACCGGGTTTGGCGCCGTCTATTTCGTTCAGCACATGCTCAAAGGTATGGGAAAAGAGCTGAAAGGAAAAACTGTCTCTGTTTCCGGTTTCGGCAATGTTGCCTGGGGCGCCATTACAAAAATCGATGAACTTGGCGGTAAAGTTGTGACCATTTCAGGACCAGATGGATATATTTATGATCCTGCCGGGATATCCGGACACAAAATTGATTATCTGCTCGATCTTCGTGCATCAAACAATGATGTTGTTGCCCCTTACGCCGAGGAGTTCGGCTGTCATTTCTTTCCAAATGCAAAACCCTGGGAGCAAAAAGTCGATATCGCACTGCCATGTGCTTGTGAAAACGAACTGGATGAAGCAGATGCCAGAAAGCTGGTTGCCAATGGCTGCTTCCTGATTGGTGAAGTCTCCAACATGGGATGTACTGCCGGAGCAGTCAACTATTTCCTTGACAATAAGATTCATTATGCGCCGGGCAAAGCAGTTAACGCAGGTGGTGTTGCAGTTTCCGGATTGGAGATGTCGCAAAACAGCATGCGCTACAACTGGACCAAAGAGGAGGTCGATAAACGGCTTCACCTGATCATGCACGACATCCATGAAACCTGCAAAAAATTTGGCCGCGATGGCGATTACATCAACTATGTAAAAGGAGCCAATGTTGGAGGATTCGTGAAGGTGGCGGATGCGATGCTGGCGCAGGGACTGGTGTAACAAGAAAAAGGGAAGTGGCTGACGCCACTTCCCTTTTTCTTGTTACAGATATAACATTCCCTTAACCTAACTGATAGTCAGCTTGCTTAACTTTGCTGAAAATTATAGAGCATGTTTGTTGACAGTCATTCGCACATTTATTCAGTTGATTTCAGCCTCGACCGGGATGAGGTAATCACCCGTGCCCTGGAGGCTGGCGTCGAGCGTATTGTCTTGCCCAACATCGACAGTTCTTCCATCAAACCACTAATGGATCTGACTGATACCATACCTGGTCTATTTTTCCCATTGGTAGGTCTTCACCCGACATCAGTCAAGGAAGACTTCCGCAAGGAGCTGCAGATTTTGGAGTATTGGCTGGGAAAGAGGAAATTCTACGGCATTGGAGAGATAGGCATTGATCTTTTCTGGGATAAATCATTTTTAGAGGAGCAGATTGAAGCCTTTACTACACAGATTGGCTGGGCCAAAAAAAGAAGTTTACCGATCGTTATCCATGTCAGGGAATCCTTTAGTGAAGTGATGGAACAACTCAGGAAAGTGCATGTTCCAGACTTACAGGGAGTGTTTCACAGTTTCACCGGAAATCTCGAGCAAGCGGAACAAATTATTGAGTTAGGATTTAAAATTGGGATCAACGGCATTATTACCTTCAAGAATTCTGATCTGGGAGAGACCATTCAGAAAATTGATCCTTCTCATCTGTTGATTGAAACCGACTCTCCCTGGCTGGCACCTGTTCCCCACAGGGGCAAACGAAATGAATGTTCTTATGTCGTTACCGTAGCCGCGAAAATCGCTCAGCTACACAATACCTCCATCGAAAATATTGCCGCGATCACATCGAAGAACGCGAAAGAGTTGTTTGGATTCTAAGAAAAGTTATGAGTGATGAGTTATGAGTTATGAGTTATGACGCATCATGAGAATTTTTAGGAGGTTTTGATTTTGATTTTGAAGTAATAATCGCACTTCTGATCATTTTAAGTAGTTCACTGGCGTCGGTATGATAGCTAACAAATTTATTTCACAAATCCCATAACTCATAACTCATAACTCATAACTTTGTGAGAAGCTTTCTAACCACATGCAATCTCGAATGTCAACGAACGAAAAAGCAGCAATACTGATCATCTACACCGGTGGGACCATTGGAATGCGGGAAGACCCTGTTACCAAGACACTTGCCCCAATGAAATTCGGAATGTTGCTCGACGAGATTCCAGAATTGAATAAATTGGGTTATTCAATCTCGTCTATCACATTTAATCCACCGATCGACTCCTCCAACATGACCCCGGCTATTTGGGCCCAACTGGCAAAAACCATTCAGAAAAACTATACCAAATACGACGGTTTTGTTATACTGCATGGTACTGATACCATGTCGTATACCGCATCTGCCCTAAGTTACATGTTTGAAAATCTGGACAAGGCTGTAGTCATGACCGGCTCTCAATTGCCAATCGGAGTCTTACGGACGGATGGAAAAGAGAATATTATTACAGCTGTGCAAATTGCTGCCGCGAAAAGGGATGGGAAATCTATCGTCCCTGAAGTTTGCATCTACTTTGATTCCCAGCTTTTTCGTGGTAACCGGACTACCAAAAAAGATTCGGCCCAATTCAGCGCTTTTGCCTCACACAACTATCCGGCATTGGCAAAAGCCGGTGTGGATATTGTGTACAATTTTGAACGGATCAACTATCCTAAAAACAAGGGAGTACTTAAAATCAATACCTCTATCGTCGATCAGGTGATCATCCTAAAGATATTCCCGGGACTGAACCGCCACTATTTTGAAACAATTCTTCAGATGCCGGATCTGAGAGGTGTCGTACTGGAGTCTTATGGTTCAGGGAATATGCCAACTTCACCCTGGCTGATTGCAGCCATAAAAAAAGCAACAAAAAGGGGATTGATCCTGATGAATGTCTCCCAATGTCCCGGCGGAAAAGTGCTGATGGGTCAATACGAAACCAGTATTGAACTCCAAAAAGCAGGAGTCATTAGTGGTAAAGACAGTACTGTCGAAGCCGCTGTTACCAAACTGATGTTTATGCTCGGACAAAATCTCACTATTCAAGAGACCAAGTACTACCTCAGCAACAATTTAAAAGGCGAAATCGAATCCTGAATTTCCTGATCGAATCTCGTTACAGTATCGCTTCTGCAGATCTACTGATTTGTTAAAATTTAGAAGTCGTATCTCAATCCGGCTATCGGAACCAATCCAATCAGTTTTCTATCTGCCTCCACAACCACACCTTTAACATAGCTGAAATTTCGTTTGTAAACATTGTGGCGGTTCAGGAGATTCTGGATATCGAGGGAGAAATTAAATGCCGATTGCCTCTTGTTGATCCTGTAATTGATTCCGGCATCCATCCTGTCAAAAAACGGAAGGTGCTTTCCAAAAACCTGCTCATTGTCGTAAACCATGTACTTTTTCAAGATTGTCTGGGCAAAATTTGGCGGTGTGAACCGATAACCTCCCCGGGCAATGTTCCTGAGATTGACGCCCAGCGTATTTTGCCCCTGCTTTCCCACCTTAAACTCCTTGCCAAGTAAAAAATTGAAAACATAATTGGAATTGTAATAGGTGGAGTACCAGTAAGTATTTGCTGCCCTGTATCTTGAATCAAAAAGAGAAAGGGTTGCCAGCAGATAATAGTTGTGAAGAAATGATTTATCAAGTGTAAGCTCGACACCAACATTGTCGGAAATTCCTTTATTGCTTAGATCAATATCAGGCAGTCCTTCCGAAATGTTAACCATCGAAAAGGTGTTGTTGCTGTACTGACTGATTGGAACATCATACAGATGCTGGTAGTAACCTTCTATGGACACTTTAAGCTCATTGGAGAAGGATTTCCTGTATCCTGCCACAAGGTGAAATGCTTTGGTCGTTTTCAGGTCGCTGTTCAAGGAAACCCTGCCTGCCTTTAAAGTTTTCACCCTGAAATAGTAGATGGGAAGAGGCTCCTGTTTGGAGTAAAAACCTGTTCCGAAGTTAAGCGATTGGTTTCCCGGAAGATGAAAGACCATTCCCAGCCGGGGCTCAATGGTCAGCTCTTTGTTAATCCCTGTATAAGTTGAATGAATGGAAGGTATCATCTCAAAAAAATCAGCCGGCTTGTATTTCCATTGAAAATAAGCCTGTGTATAAAAACTCCAGGACCGCTCATCAACCAGTGTGTCAAATTTCGCATTCGATTGCCTCCTGATGCTGAACATATCGGGAAATGAGTTGTGGTACTCGACGCCAATTCTGAAAGAGTTTTTTGCGTTCACTTTTCGATTCACCATCACTGAAGTTCTTAAAACCGGGGAGACAAACCAGTCCTGCTTGTTCAGGACATGAACAAGATTGCTGTCAATAACCCCTTCATGCCAGTTTTCACTGGATCTGGTGAATCCAACGATCGTGCGGATGTAGGTTTTCCCGTCCCTGAAACTTTTCAAATGTTTGATACCGAAAACCGCTAGTCCATCCTCCTCCAAAAATTCATCGTTGTTGATGCCATTCACAATTTCAGCCTTGACGTGAGATGGCTCGTTTCCTGCTTTACTTTTTCCTCCTATCGAAAAAAGCTCCAGATCTCCCAGTTTGGCCCCGTGAAAATTCATTTTAAAGGACCAGTCGACCGAACTGGGAATGATACTCAAATCCTGTATGCTGATGATGCCGTATTTTTGCAGAATGTTGAAATTGGCATACCGGATATTGAACAGATAAGAATTACCCGATGACTTTCCAATTGGCCCTTCTGCTGCTGCTTCAGCGCCAACTACACTTAGCTGCAGACCAAACTCATGCCTGTCGGTATTGCCTTTTCTAAGTCTTAAATCCATTACACCCGACAATGCATTTCCAAATTCCGCCGGGAATGCGCCAGTATAAAAATCGAAATCTGCCAGGACATTGGTGGAGATCATGGAGTAGGCGCCACCATTGTTTCCGACACCGTTGGCCAGGTGGTTAGGATTGGGTATTTCCATCCCTTCGAGTCGCCACGAAATACCTCTGGGAGAATTTCCCCTCACCACGATTTCATTGCTTTCGTCGCTGTTTCCACTGGTAACCCCAGCAAAATTGGCAACCATGCGCAAGGGATCATAATAACCACCTGCAAACCTCGCAGCGTCCTGGCTCTGCAAGGTCTGTACACTTGATCCGCTGTAAGGTGTAAGCCACGATTTTTTGCCTGCTGAAACCAGCACTTCTACGGTTTCGAAGATTTTGGCCTCAAGAGGAATCTCCAGCATTACCTCCTTCCCGGTCCCAACCAGGATGTTTTGCATTACTTTGGATGTATAACCAAGACGAGATACCAAAAGGTCCCACCTTCCTGCAGGGATTTTTAATTTGAAGTTTCCCTGATTATCTGTGAATGCAACAAACTCCCTGGACTGATTTGTAAATTTCAGAATTACCTCCGGTATGGGTTGTCTCGACTCCTGGTCGAGAAGAGTTCCCTTCACTGTCTGCTGGTAGCCCTGCCCACTGGAAAAATATGAGACTGCGAAAAGAGCATAAAAAAGGCAAAGCAAATGCAAATAGCACTTCCCTTGCCAGTATGTTTTTGCTGTCATCATCTGCCAGGCTAGCTATTCGAGGTATGTATATCCGTATAAGCCTGAACGATAGTTAGATAAAAACTCTTTCCCCTCCTCGGCTGAAATAATTCCGGATTTAACAGAAGAGGTTACCCAGGTTTCAACAGTTCGAACCAGCTTTTTGGGATTGTACTGGACATATTCCAATACCTCTGCAACTGTTTCACCGTCAATGACCTGATCGATAGAGTATCCCTTTTCATCCACGGATACGTGAACGGCATTGGTATCTCCAAAAAGGTTGTGAAGGTCGCCAAGGATCTCCTGGTAAGCTCCTACCAAAAAGACTCCGATATAGTAGGGCTCTTTGGGTTTGAGGGAATGTACCGGCAGGTAATAGGACTGGTTGCGAATAGAGATAAAGTTGTCGATCTTTCCATCCGAATCGCAGGTGATGTCCTGCAGCGTAGCAGTCCGATCGGGTTTCTCATCCAAACGGTCCAACGGAATAATGGGGAAAATCTGGTCGATAGCCCAGGAATCGGGGAGTGACTGAAAAAGAGAAAAATTACAGAAATACTTATCTGACAGTAATTTAGGCAAAGACAGAAACTCTTCAGAAACATGCTTTAACCCGTTGGTCATTTGTGTGGTCTCTTGTGCGATGGACCAGAACAACCTTTCAATTTTGGCTCGGGTAGAGATATCCAGCAGTCCCAGGCTGAAGCGATCCAATGCCTCTTCGCGTATCTGTTGGGCATCGTGCCAGGTTTCCAGCATTCTGGGTTGGTTCAATGTATCCCACAAGGAGTATATTTCGCGCAACAATTCATGGTCATCCGGGCTCACCACGTCATCCTCCTCCCATCGTTGAAGTGTCGTGGATTCGAGCACTTCGAACACAAGTACGGAATGGTGAGCAGTTAATGAGCGTCCGGATTCTGTAATAACATTCGGATGAGGAATTCCGTTTTTCTCACTTACATCCACGAGGGTCGAAACGACATCATTTACATACTCCTGGATGCTGTAGTTGACACTGCTTTCGCTGGAAGATCTTGTTCCGTCGTAATCGATGCCCAATCCACCACCGATATCCACAAAATCAATCAGGAACCCATTTTTGTGCATCTGCACGTAAAATTGGGATGCTTCGCGCATAGCCAGTTTGATACGGCGTATCTTGTTCACCTGACTTCCGATGTGAAAATGGACAAGATGTAAACAATCCTTCATCTTGTTCTTATCCAGATAGTCCAGAGCCTCCAACAGTTCGCTGGAGGTAAGTCCGAACTTGCTGCCGTCGCCGCCTGAATCTTCCCATTTTCCGCTTCCGGTGCTGGAAAGCTTGATGCGTATACCCAAATTGGGCTTTATTTTGAATTGCTTCGCAATTTTAACGATCAGTTTCATCTCGCTTAGCTTCTCAATAACGAGATAAATATGGCGACCCATTTTCTGGGCCAGCAAAGCAAGTTCTATGTAATCTTCATCCTTGTAACCATTGCAAATAATAAGCGAATCATTGTCTGTGTTGATGGCAATGACCGCATGTAGTTCAGGCTTTGATCCCGCTTCCAGGCCGATGTTGAATTTTTTGCCATGGGTTACGATCTCCTCAACAACGGGTCTCATCTGATTGACCTTGATTGGATAGATGATGTAGCCCTGAGCGTTGTACTTATACTCTTCTGCCGCAATTTTAAAACAACTGGCCATTTTTTCAATTCTGCTATCCAGGATATCGGGAAAACGAAGCAGCACCGGGGTTGAAACATCCCTTAACTGCAACTCTTCTATCAGATCCATCAGGTCAACCTCTACACCATTTTTCCTTGGAGTGACCACCACGTGGCCCCTTTCGTTGATGGAAAAATAATTAACACCCCAACCTGTGATGTTGTACAACTCTGCAGAATCTTCGACGCGCCATTTTCTCATTTCAATAACCTCTTTTTCTTAATATTATTTGACAAAGAAACACCGGAATAATCAGATCAATCCAAAGGATCGCTGCATTTTCCGGTGCAAAGGTACAAAATATGTTTTTTTTATTTGACCATTAAATATCAAGGTACTAACCGACTCGTTCGACACCCTCCGGCAAGCTGATGAATTCGTACCCCTGATTCCGAAGTTGGGGTATAAAACCGGCATCCAGTATGCACTTTTGCATTTGAACGGCATCCATTGAAAAGTTGGCGCCGGCGGCAGAGACTACATTCTCCTCTATCATGATCGAACCGAGGTCGTTGGCGCCCGCATGGAGCGCAAGTTGGCCGGTCTCTTTTCCGACTGTAAGCCAGGAAGCCTGAATGTTCTCAAAATTGTTAAGCATGATCCGGCTTAAAGCAATCATCCGGACATAGTCGATGGGAAGGATGGATTTGAATTCCATGTTATTGCCCAACAAGGTACCTTCCGACATAAACGGCCATGGAATAAATGCTTTAAATCCCGGACTGCCTGCTGGTTTCTGATCCTGAAGTTCTCTCAGTTGCACCAAATGTTCCATTCTTTCAAGCGGAGTTTCGATGTGTCCAAACATCATGGTGGCAGAAGTCAGCATGTGCAACTGATGGGCCTCTTTCATCACCTCAAGCCACTCCCCGGCAGAGGCTTTACCCGGTGATATCTCTTTTCTCACCCTGTCGCACAGAATCTCAGCGCCGGCACCCGGCAAACTGTCGAGACCTGATTCCATCAGTTTTTCAAGAACTTCCCGGTAGGAAAGACGCTCCTTTCTGGCAATGTGAACCACCTCCGGTGGACCGAGTGCATGCAATTTCACATTCGGATATTTTTGCTTCAATTCCCTAAAAAGATCGGTATAAAATTTCAGCCCATAACGGGGATGCATCCCTCCCTGCAGCAAAAGTTGATTACCTCCAAGCTCTATCATCTGATCAATCTTCAGGTGGTACTCTTCCATGGTGGTGGTATAGGTTCCTTCACCATTGATCTTTCTGTGAAAATTACAAAAAGTACATCCTGATATGCAGATATTTGTGATATTTACATTCCTGTCGATCATCCAGGTAACTACCTTACCCGGCTTGTGAATTTGTCGCAGCGCATCGGCAACCCAAATTAAATCAGCAGTTGAAGCCTCCGAAAAGAGCTTAACACCCTCTGAGGCAGACAATGGTTCCAGCCGGATAGCCCTTTGAAATAAAGCGTCTGACATGCTAACTTATTAATTGAAAAACCTGTTTTATATTGGGCTAAAGGTAGTAATTTTGAACCAACGGATATTTAAAGGAGGGATAAGCTGTTTTATTCCTGACTTTGATAGTGCTTTAAATGAAACGAGCCATGAGAAATTCTTCTCACACAGGTGAATGATTATCGGCGAGTTCCATATGGCAAATAAAAAACAAAACTATAAACATATGAAAAAACACCAGAAAGGGAAAAACAGTTAATACCTTTTCCCATTTTCTGAATTTACCTGAATATTAATGATTTAACAACAAATAATACTGATAAAATGATACTAAAGAAGGCTGATCCAGATGCAATTCATCAAAATCGTTGTTTCCTTCTCAAAGAGGGTGCTGTAGATTCTCAAATCCCTGTCAACGAAGAGGAGCGTACCTACCTGATTGACAAACTGAGCAAAGAACAACGACTGGTTGAGATCAATAGGTATTCCAGTAAATTGCTGATCGTCGGAATTCCCGTCACAAAGGGTGTAAACGCAACCCTCGAAGCCTGGAGAAAGCAAGGAAATGAGGTTGCTCAATGGGCCAAAAAGGAGAAGCTGCAATCTATTGAGGTAAATTCACTGCTTGACAATAGTGATCAATTGATCGCATTCGCTGAAGGTATAGTCCTGGGAAGTTACCAATTCCTAAAATACCAGACAAAGGCTGAAAAATTAAGGACTACCCTGCAGGAGATCTGTTTTATCGGAGACCAGCTAACCGAAAAACAAATGGGTCATCTTTCAATCCTGACTGAAGCCGTCTGCACAGCACGCGACATGGTCAATGAACCCGTAATCAGTCTGAATGCCGGGAAATTTAGCGCCATCCTCCATCAGATAAGCGTTGAAGTGAGTATTCAAGCCGAAGTACTTGGCAAAGACCAAATTGAAGCTTTGGGAATGGGTGGTCTGCTGGCAGTCAACAAAGGCAGTATCGACCCTCCCGCTTTTGTTGTACTGGAATGGAAACCCGGGAACGCAGTAAATAGTAAACCCGTTGTTCTGGTTGGAAAAGGAGTTGTTTTTGATACCGGCGGACTTAGTCTGAAGCCAACCGCTAAATCGATGGACTACATGAAAAGCGATATGGCAGGAGCAGCGGCTGTTGCCGCAGCGATCCGAGTTGCCGCAAAAAACCAGCTGCCACTCCATATCGTAGCACTGGTTCCGGCCACCGATAACCGTCCCGGCGGCAATGCAATAACTCCGGGAGATGTAATTACCATTTCAAACGGGGCAACAGTAGAGGTTTTGAATACGGATGCCGAGGGTCGGCTGATTCTTGCAGACGCTCTGTGCTACGCAAAAAAATATGAACCGATGCTCGTTATTGACCTCGCGACTTTAACCGGATCAGCGGCAATGACATTGGGTATTCATGGAATTGCCGCCATGCACAACGAATGCGGCAACCTGTTTGACCTGCTGAAGGGTGCAGGAGAGAGAGTTAACGAGCGTTTGGTAGAACTTCCGCTCTGGGAAGAGTACGATGAGATGATCAAATCGAACATTGCTGATATGAAAAATATTGGCGGAGCAGAAGCCGGAGCCATCACTGCGGGTAAGTTCCTTCAAAGATTCGTTGATTATCCATGGATTCACCTCGATATTGCAGGTCCCTCTTTCCTGCACGCTGACGATTCTTATCGCACCATCGGAGGAACAGCAACTGGAGTAAGGCTTTTATCCGATTTTTTTATCTCACTTGTTCATCAAACGAATTCAGGCTCAATTTAAAACCTGACCCCCGAATGATTGAATAAAAGTTTAAATTTGACAAATAAAGAAGTCGGGAACCGACCGTTGATACCAATACTTTTGACGCATGGAACAACATAAATTGAGAATAGGAATTACCCATGGTGACATCAATGGGATAGGATATGAAGTGATTATCAAGACACTGTCGGATAGCAGATTGCTTGAATCTTGTACACCAATAGTTTATGGCTCGCCAAAAGTTGCGGCCTACCATCGCAAAGCGCTGGATGTTGAGTTATTCAGCTTCAACCAGATATCCTCGGCGCGGGATGCCAACTCAAAAAGAGTCAACATTATCAATTGTGTCGATGAAGAGATCAGGGTTGAACTGGGAAAATCTACTCCCGAAGCAGGAGAAGCCGCTCTTCTCTCTCTTCAGGCTGCTGTGAAAGATTTGAAAGCAGGCGACATTGATGTGGTGGTCACCGCACCTATCAATAAGGAGAACATCCAGTCTGATCAGTTTAAATTTCCCGGGCATACCGAATTTTTCGCAAGCGAATTCGCTGCAAAAAATTACATGATGCTGATGGTCAGCGATCAGCTGAAAGTTGGGGTCGTGACTGGGCATATACCTGTATCTCAGGTTCCCCAGGCATTAACGAAGGAAAAAATTGTTAGCAACATCCGTATCCTTCACAAGACAATGTTGGAAGATTTTTCTATCCGTAAACCACGGATCGCGGTTCTGGGATTAAATCCTCATGCCGGTGATCATGGTGTCATTGGCCTGGAGGATCAGAATATCATCTATCCGGCCATCAAACAGGCCAACGATGAGGGGATCATTGCGCTGGGACCTTTTGCTGCCGATGGATTCTTCGGCGCGGGTAACTACAAAAAATTTGATGCCATACTCGCCATGTTCCACGATCAGGGACTGATACCATTCAAGGTGCTTGCCTTCGAATCGGGCGTCAATTTTACTGCCGGATTACCAATCATCAGAACCTCTCCCGGACATGGAACTGCCTATGATATTGCCGGAACCGGAGTCGCATCGGAAGATTCCTTTCGAAATGCGATCTACCTGGCTATCGATGTTTTTGAATCAAGAAAATTGTACAAGTCGCTTTCCAAAAATCCGTTGAAACATCACGAGATCGACCGTACAGGAGGAGAATAATACCATACAAACCCAGTTGCTCATGTTCGAACATATAAAAGGATCAGTGATCAGTTTGACCCCGGCCGGGATTGTGATCGAGGCGGGAGATATCGGCTATTTGATCCACATATCACTTACAACTTATTCCCAGCTTCACGGCAGTGAAAAAGCGAAACTATTCCTTCATCAGGTGATTCGTGAGGATGCCCACATCTTGTATGGTTTTTTTGAACTGACGGAACGGGAACTTTTCAGAATGCTGATCTCCGTCAATGGAATAGGCGCCAATACTGCCATCATGATGCTTTCGTCGCACAAACCCGACGAACTTCAGAATGCCATTCTTACCGAGAATGTCGGATTATTGAAGAACATTAAAGGTATTGGTGTAAAGACGGCCCAAAGGGTAATCATCGATCTGAAAGATAAAATCGGAAAACTTCCTGCCGGTGATCTGTTGTTCCGGTCGGTCGAAAATCCAGTTCGCTCTGAGGCAGTTGCGGCATTGGAGATGCTCGGCTTTAACAAAAAAGCTGTTGAAAAACTGATCGACCAGGTCCTGACTGAGCAACCTGCCATTTCTGTAGAAAACCTGATCAAATTGGCGTTAAAAAGCTTTTGACCAAATTGAAAAAAGTACTTTTCAAGACCCTCGTTGCAACATTGCTATCCGCATGTATTGCACTGTTTTGGCATAGCACCGCATCCTTTGGAACTGCAAATGCTATGCACAGGGGATTTGATGCACTCATTTTACCTTCCGGTGATCCGATAACAGGGGATACTATTACTTCCCACCTTCATGCAAAAAGAAAGGAACATCCTTTTTCTCAGTTATTTAACAAGGACAGTACTGCCTTGTACCTGAAAAATCCTTCCAATATCCAGACAGAAGTACTTTACGATGCCCTTACCGGTCAATATTTAATCACAGAAAAAGCCGGGGCCATTGAATACCGTTTACCCGGAGCGCTAAGCCTGCATGAATACATACATAGCGACCTGAAAGAGTCTATCGACCGTTATTGGCGGAAAAAAATTTCCCAGCAATCTTTCGAACGGCGGACACAAATTATTCCGCAGTTTCAAATTGGCGGAGATGCCTTCAACAAAGTCTTCGGCAGTAGCATAGTGAACATCCGTCCTCAGGGATATGTCGAGATGAGCATGGGATTGAAAAGCAACAAAATTGAGAATCCTGCCATTCCTACCCGGATGCAACGCAATACAACCTTCGATTTTAACCAAAAAATCAATGTGAGCCTGGATGGGGAGATCGGCGACCGGTTGAAGATGAGGTTCAACTACAACACCGATGCCACCTTCGATTTTGAAAATAAAATCAAACTCAACTATTCAGGAGGGGAAGATGATATCGTAAAAAGTGTTGAAGCGGGAAATGTCTCCTTGCCGCTTACCGGAACACTGATCCGTGGGGGAACCAACCTCTTCGGCGTCAAGACTGAACTTCAATTCGGAAAGCTATCTGTCAGCACCCTCTTTTCTCAGCAAAAGGGCGAAACCAAGGTAATAAGCACTGAAGGGGGAGCAGAACGCACGAAATTTGAAATCAATGCCACCAACTACGATGCCAACAGAAACTTCTTCCTGGCACATCATTTTTACAATACTTACGACCAGGCACTTGCGGAAATTCCAATCTTGAAAACCTCCGTCACCCTCAACAAAGTAGAGGTTTGGGTGACCAATAAATCGAGCCATTTTCAGGAGTCCCGCAACATTCTGGCAATGCTCGATCTTGGAGAGACCGGACAAAACAAGCAAAATCAGACCATTTCAGAATTTGGTGACACACCAGGGCTGGCCTTTCCCGATAATCAGCTTCCAAACAACAATATCAACGGCATATACAAAGTGCTAACCTCCAATTATTCAGACATTCGTGATATCGCTAAGCTGAATGAAGTTCTTAAACCCCTGTCAGCAAGAGATTTCATTGCAGGTCGCGACTATGAAAAGATCGAAAATGCCAGGCGGCTTGATTCTACCGAATACACTGTCAATAAGCAATTGGGGTATATCTCCCTCAACATGGCACTCAATGCCGACGAAATTTTGGCTGTCGCATATCAGTACACTGCCAATGGGGAGACTTTCCAGGTAGGTGAGTTTTCGACTGATGGTATTGAGGCGCCAAAAACACTCGTTCTTAAGTTGTTGAAAGGAACCAACCTCAATCCTATTTTCAAAAACTGGGACCTGATGATGAAAAATATCTACAACATTCGTTCCCAGAGAATTTCAAATGAAGAGTTTAAACTCGATGTGCTCTACCGGAATGATGCCTCCGGAACTGACCTTAACTACTTGCCTGATGGTCCGTTAAAGGAGAAAAATCTGCTTACCGTGATGAATCTGGATAATCTGAACAGTCAGCATGATCCTTATCCTGATGGCGTTTTTGACTTTGTGGACCGCATAACCATTGATGCTCAGAAGGGAAGGATCATCTTCCCGGTTGTCCAACCGTTTGGCTCGAATCTGGAGAAAAAATTCAACGGTGATGCCGCGGCCATCAAAAGGTATGTCTATTCTTCGCTCTACAACAATACCCGAACGGTCGCGGAGCAGGATGCGGAAAAAAACAAATACCACCTGAAGGGAAGTTACAAAGGCCTTTCCAATTCGGAAATCTCGCTGGATGCCATCAACATTGCAAGGGGATCCGTTAAAGTAATGGCCGGGGGCAGACAACTTCAGGAAGATGTGGACTATATCGTCGATTATACCCAGGGCCGGGTGAAGGTCATCAACCAGGGATTGCTTGAATCGGGCACTCCGATATCAATCTCCACTGAGAGTCAGGATCTTTTCAGCATGCAGCGCAAGACCATGCTGGGAACCCATCTGAACTACGAGATCAGCAAGAATTTCAACATCGGCTCAACGGTCATGTATCTTCTCGAGAAACCACTGACCCAGAAGGTCAACTATGGCGAAGATCCGATTGCCAACACCATGCTTGGCTTCAATGGTTCCTATAGCGCCTCCTCCCCTTTTATTACCAAGATGGTGAATGCATTGCCATTTATCGATACCAAGGCGGAGTCGAAAATTGCCGTTGAAATGGAGTGGGCAAAGTTGTTCCCTGGACATTCGAGAGCAATTTCAAAAGAAGGAGCTGTCTATCTGGATGATTTTGAAGGCACTACCACACCCATCAATTTAAAAACCTTTACCGGCTGGTCGCTTGCAAGTACTCCCCAGGGGAACGAGCAATTCCCGGAAGGGGACCTGATCAACGACCTTACCTATGGTTACAACAGGGCATTGCTCTCCTGGTATGTGATTGACCCTTTCATGCAACGGAATACGGCTCCATCCTACTTGCTTCAGGGAGAGAAACTGGATGACCATCGTGTCAGGGAAGTCTTTCAATCAGAAATTTTTCCCAACCGGCAGAATCCGATTGGACAGCCAACCAATATCCCAACCCTGGACCTGGCTTTCTATCCAACAGAAAGAGGTCCATACAATTTTGACACCTATCCAACGGCGCTCTCATCAGGAGTCGCTAAAGATGGCTCGCTTTTGCGGCCTGAAAGCCGGTGGGGCGGGATCATGCGAAAAATAGAGACAAGCGATTTTGAAGCCACCAACGTAGAGTACATCGAATTCTGGATGATGGATCCTTTTGCCGAAGATAAGGCAGGCGAGGAGAACCCGGGGGGCAACCTGGTTTTTCATCTGGGAACGGTATCAGAAGATATCCTGCGTGACGGAAGAAAATCGTTTGAGCATGGCCTTCCCGCCAACGGGGATTATACCAATCTGGATATCACCACCTGGGGAAGGGTTTCAAGGCAACAATCGCTGGTAAAAGCCTTTGACAATTCTGCACAGGCAAGGATCTTCCAGGATATTGGCCTGGACGGACTCAACTCGAAAGATGAAAAAACCTTTTACAAACAGTTTTTAGCCTCCCTGCTTCCACTCGTCGATGCCACAGCCATGGCAAAAGCTGAGAAGGATCCCTCGAGCGACGATTTTCATTACTTCAGGGGAAGCGACTATGACCAGCAGAAAAAAGATCTCCTCGAACGATACAAATTTTACAGCAATACTGAAGGCAATTCACCCACAACCGACCAGTCGACAGAAAGTTATCCTACTGCAGCAACCTCGATACCTGATGTGGAGGATATCAATGATGACAATACACTCAACGAAAATGAGGCCTATTTCCAATATAAGCTAAAGATCGACAGGGCAAATATGGCATTGGGGAAAAACTACATTACGGACATCAAGAAATCTGAAGTTACGCTCAAAAGTGGGAAAAAATCCAATATTACCTGGTACCAGTTTAAAGTTCCGATCACCGAGCCTGATAAAGCCTATGGGGCTATCAACGACTTCAGATCGATCCGTTTTATGAGAATGTTGGTAAACGGCTGGAAAAAGCCTGTCGTTCTGCGGTTTGCCACCCTGGATCTTGTACGCACCAACTGGAGAAGATACGACAAAACTCTCAACGCCGATGGAAGTCCATCTTCCGTTTCAACCCAGTTCGACCTGTCGGCGGTCAATATCGAGGAAAACAGCAACCGCAAACCTGTCAATTACGTTTTGCCTCCCGGTGTCGATAGGGTGATAGATCCGGCCAACGCTCAGTTGCGTCAGTTAAATGAGCAATCGATGGTGATGAAGATCATGGATGTCGAACCAGGGGAGGCCAGGGCTGCCTACAAAACGACTTCGGTTGATTTGCGGCGATACAAGAACCTGAAACTGGAGGTCCATGCCGAAAAGCTGGAAGGGATGCCGTTGCGTAATGACGAGCTTTCCCTCTTCATCCGGGTGGGTTCGGATTTTCAATACAACTACTACGAGTACGAAATACCACTCAAACTGACTCCGCCTGGTTATTACGACAATGGGAAAGAGAGTGACCGATACCTGGTCTGGCCGACAGAAAACAGGGTCTATATTCCGTTGGACCTGCTGCCAAAACTGAAGTTGGACCGCAATGCGGAGATGCATGCAAGTGGCTCGACCATTGGAATGGGAGATATTTTTGAACAGATTCACCGGGGAGTTAACAACAACCAGAATAAGATAAAAATTAAGGGAAATCCTGATCTGTCCGAGATCAGCGTCATGATGATAGGCGTTGGCAACAGAAAAGGTCACACCACCGGAAGTCGTTCGGCAGAGGTTTGGGTGAACGAACTGCGGTTGACCAGTTTTGAGGAGAACGGCGGTTGGGCTGCCATTGGCCGTGTTTCCGGAAACCTTGCCGACCTGGGTACCTACTCCTTTGCAGGAAGATGGATGACCTCCGGATTCGGCGACATCGACTCCAAGATGTCTACCCGGTCGAAAGAGGATACCAGGGAATATGATATCTCGACAAATCTCGAACTGGGAAAATTCTTCAAACCCGAATCAGGCGTGAAAATTCCGATGTACATGAGCTTTTCCAAATCAGTAGCGACGCCGGAATACTCGCCTGTCGATAAGGATGTTAAGCTTTCAGACGCTCTCGACAATGCGGCTACAAAGTCGGAACGGGATTCCATCAAAAAAATGTCGCTCACTTTCAATACAAGGAAAAGTATCAACTTTACCAATGTGCAGATTGACAAACCAGGAAAAACCGGCGAAAAAAAGTTCTACGATGTTTCCAATCTTTCACTTTCTTACTCATACAATCTATTGCAACACGGGGATGTTAACACCCTTACCGAAAGGACAACAAACTCTCGCACCCTGCTGAATTACCACTTCAACAGCAGACCCAAATCCGTTGATCCATTTAAAAATCTCTCATTTTTAAAACCAAAATCACTTACCTTATTCAGGGATTTCAATTTCAGTTTAACGCCGGCTCAAGTATCTTTCCGCTCAGATATGAACGATATGCAGAGTGAATTGCAGTACCGGAATATTACCAATCCTGATTTTATTCTGCCTGTTTCCCACCAGAATAATTTTACCTGGAACCGTTACTATGATTTACGGTTTGACCTGACCAGAAGCCTCAAACTTGATTTTTCTGCTGTCAATGCCTCCCGGATTGGCGACCCGTCGAAACTCAATACCCAAAATCAGGGGAGCTACGAGTTGAGACGCGATTCAATCTGGAGATCTATATTGGATGGGGGTAAAAACACCCATTACCACCATACCTGGAATGCCACTTATACCCTGCCAATCAGCAAAATTCCTCTGTTGGATTGGACTTCCGCCTCTGCCGTTTATCAGGCAGGATATGATTGGAACCTTGCTCCTGTTACACGCGGTAATTATCAATTGGGTAACTCCATCAGCAACATGAATTCAATTCAGCTGAATGGCCAGCTGGACTTTTTACAGTTGTACAACAAGGTGCCCTATCTAAAGCGGGTGAATCAAAAATACGGTGAATTCAGCAGAGGAAGAAGGGAGAGTCAGGAGAACAGCCGCCAAAGATATTCAGGCCAACAAAACCCTGCACCTGTCCAAAAATATACAGAACAGAATCTGAAACTCAAAAAGAATGCGCCTTACTCCTTCTTCCACAAACTGGGATCACCATCTGTACAGGTTAAAATTACTGACAAAAGCGGCAAACCCATCTCAGGCCAGGTTAAGGTCGTAAATGATAACAGGATAATTTTTACACCAATAGCCGACTATGATGGAGCATCAGTTGAGATCACATCAAAAAAAGACAAAGATGCGGCCCCCAAAATTAATTTAGGCGAGATTACCTCCAGGTTTCTGATGATGTTGTACAATGTCAATATCTCCTATTCCGAGAATGGGGGGACTTCGCTCTTCGGTTACCTGCCGGGAAGCAGCTTCTTCGGCCTGAACAACTATTCGGGAAGCAATGGTTCCTCCCTTGCACCCGGCTTACCATTTATTCTTGGTCATCAAAACGAGGGGTTTGGACTTGAGGCCGCGAACAAACGGTGGATCACCACCGATACCATCGTCAACAAACCATACCAGATGAGCCACAACTCCCGGCTCAACCTGCGTGCCAAAATTGTCCCGATCCCAGACCTGAAAATCGAGCTGAATGCCAACAGGATATTTGCAAAAAACTCCTCCGAATTTTTCATCTACAATGCTACCAATGGATGGGATTCCTACAACAGCTCCTTTAACGGAAACTTCAGCATGTCTATCATCACCATTGGCAGCTCGTTTGAGAAACTGGGGAAAGCCTTTGTTCAGGATTCCAAAGGATGGAATGACCTTCAGTCAAACAGAAGAGTCATTGCCCAACGGCTGGATGCCGGACGAATAGCCAATCCGGGCTTCAATTACCAGCCCGGAATAATTGATCCGAATACCAGCTTCCCGGTAGGATATGGCCCTACTTCGCAGGAGGTATTGATACCGGCCTTCTTTGCTGCATATACCGGGAAAAGTGTAAACAGCGTGGAACTCACCCCATTCCCGTCTGCCAGATTTATGCTGCCAAACTGGAAAATTCAATATTCTGGGGCTGTCAGCAAAATAGAAGGACTGAAAAACATAATGAAATCCATGAACATCATGCACGACTACCGTTCCACCTACAACGTCGGCTCCTATCTCTCCAACATGAAATACCAGACTGCCGAAGATGGTTTTAGCTACATAAGGGATGCACAAAACAATTTTTTGCCACAGCGTGACATCACCGCCATCAACATCACCGAAACCTTCAATCCGTTGTTTGATGTGGATATTACCTGGCTCAACAACTTTACAACCCGTTTTGAGTACAGGAAATCGCGCAACATTACCCTCAGTCTGACCAACAACCAGGCAACTGAGATGTACAACAACGAAGCCAGTCTTGGCCTGGGGTACAGGTTTGAAAACATGCAACTTTTCCTAAAAACCAAGAGCTCCTCAAAAGTGTTGAAGAACGACCTCAACATCAGGGCCGACGTCACCTACGGCAAGAATAAAACAGTTTTGCGCAAACTGGTTGAAACCAATACCCAACTAACCGCCGGACAAGATGCTCTGTCGATAAAATTCTCAGCAGACTATAACCTGAGCGAAATCTTCATCGTAAGGCTGTTTTATGACCGGATCGTGAACAATCCTTATATTTCGAATGCCTATCGCACGACCAATTCGAACGTAGGAGTAAGTTTTAGGTTTACGCTTCTGCAATGATGGAGGAGGGACGGGGACGACGGAGAGACTGAGGGAAATGAGGGGGAGAAGGGGCGACTGGGAGAGGGGGCGAGTGCGACTCCAGCTGTATTGTCACGCAGGTATTGGATTACAGTATTGCAGCCTGGCGTTCAGCCACGTAGTGGCGAAATATTGGTAGCCAGGGGTGTAGTGAAACGGAACCCCTGGAAAATGAATGTCGAACGACCACCGACCGCGGTAGTATATTGAAAAATGCCATTAGATCATTTCGGACGGAATGAAAAAATATTGATATAGCATAATTTCAAACATTCCCCTTCGACCCTTGAACCCTTCGACAAGCTCAGGGGAGTCCAGGCTTAGGGACCGATTGTACTGATGAGATTCAATCTACCCTTAGACCGGCTCAAGGAGCAAGTGTCCTGAGAGCGATAACATTTCAAACATTTCAAACTATAATCATGTTGTTGAGTTTTGACAAACCAGGATTAATCGAGGCTGGTTGCGACGAAGCCGGAAGGGGATGCCTGGCCGGTCCGGTATTTGCTGCAGCTGTTATTCTCCCTGAAGATTTTTGTTCTGAAATATTAAATGACTCGAAGCAACTAACTGAAAAACAGCGCTATAATTTAAGGGAGGTGATTCTAAATGAGGCCTTGGCCTGGGCGGTTGGAATTTGCGACCAGCTTGAAATTGACAAGATCAACATCCTGAATGCCTCTATTTTGGCCATGCACAAAGCCCTGGAAAAGTTGACAATCCAACCGCAGCATATTCTGGTGGATGGAAACAGGTTCAAATCCTACAGGAGCATTCCGCACACCTGCTTTGTCAAAGGCGATGGCCGATATATGTCAATCGCTGCTGCCTCCATCCTGGCCAAAACCTACCGGGATGATTATATGCTCAAAATTCATGCTGATTATCCGGAATATGGATGGGACCGGAACAAGGGCTATCCCACCGAAAAACATAGGGAGGCGATTTCCAGGTATGGAATCACCGAGCACCACCGGAAAACGTTCAGACTGACCAACGATCAGCTGAGTTTGGATTTGAAATTGTAAATGTTGAAAAGATAGACTTTACACTTCTTTTTCGAATTGGACGGGTATAGATTAGGGTAATCATCTATATCGATTTTGCTGACCTCAGCAAAATGGTCAATTGCTTCATAACCACTGTTTTTACAGGCCAGCATAGCCCGTCTAAAAGTGATTAATCCCATTCCTGTTTGCCTGCCAGGGCATTAAGCTTCATAGAAAGAGAATTTTGAATAGGACGTTTCCCCGGAGGGGATATACACAGCTAAATCATTTTTCGATTTTGTAGTTAATAAATAATTTCTTATTCAGGGGATTGATATTCAACCTAATTGTGTATGTTTAAGCTGCCAGTTGTCATAGACCCCTAAATAGTTGGACAAAATTTGGAAAACAATTTTGTCCAACTATTTAGGGTATGAAAAACACAAGGCGAAAATTTACACCAGAAGAATGTCTTTCTATTGCACAGGAAGCCGTGCGTGAGGGGCACAAAGAACTTCAGATTGACACCCCATTTTAAATCAGGCAAGCTATGAAACAAAAAGAAGCTATAAAGGTGTTTGAAGATAGAAAAGTTCGTGCCATTTGGGATATGGAGAAGGAGCAATGGTATTTTTCTATTGTAGATGTTATTGCGGTGCTAACTGACCAAAATGACTATCAGGGGGCAAGGAATTACTGGAAGGTATTAAAATTCAGACTCCTAAAAGAAGGGAATGAAACGGTTACAAATTGTAACCAGTTGAAATTACTTGCCGAAGATGGCAAAATGCGATTGACGGATGTAGCTGATACCGAACTCATTTTAAACATGCTTGCCGAAGCCTCCACCAAAGATATTTCGCAAGCAGTAAATCCGGAATCCTTCGAAGAGAGCAAAAAAGTAGCCAAGCAAGGCGGCAATGTAGCCAAAGTAGCCCGTTTGGAACTGGAAGCCCGTACAGGTAAAAAAGTAGTTAGCCCTCTCAATGCAAAGCAAGCCATTGCTGAAAAAAATAAAAAGGAGGGAAAAGTTGAGTAACATTCCAGCTTTGCGTTTTCCTGATTTTGAAGAATAAATGCCTCTTACTGGTTACTTTTCCTAAATACCATCCATTAAAAGCAAAATATTGACTTCGTTTGCGATGACTTATTCACAAGTTTGCGTAATTTTAAACGTTTGATAAAAATGAAAGCTCAGTTTATCTTTAACTAAGAACCTGTACCTCAATATAATTTGACCGGAATCATGTAGGAGGGTTTATTCAACAAAGGGGTTTACTTTCAAACTTCTGAAAAACTCTTTACATAATCGAAGTATCAACAAGATGAAATATCTATTTGTGATTTTGTTTTCCTTATTGATGATCCATTCATCAGAAGCCCAGACCAGAAGAGCCATCATCATCGGAATAGGATCCTATCCGGCTAAAAGCGGATGGAATATGATTCATGGAGACAAGGATATACCATTAATTTTCGGTGCCCTTACCAGGAAGGGTTTCGATTCAAAGAACATCGTTTGCCTTACTAATGAAAATGCAACCAAGAAGGGAATAATATCCGGCTTTAATAAACTGATTGCACAAGCCCGCCCCAATGATATAATCTATCTTCACTTTTCAACGCACGGGCAGCAGGTTACTGATTTGGATGGGGACGAAGCCGATGGTTTGGATGAGGCAATTGTCCCTTTCGATGCCCGAAAGACTTTTATGAAAGGGGTTTACGAAGGTAAAAACCATCTGATTGATGATGAATTGAATAAATATCTCTCCCAAATGAGAAGGAAAATTGGGAAGGACGGATCACTGCTGGTAGTGATCGATGCATGCCACAGTGGCGACGCAACCCGCGGTAATAACACGGAAGTAGACACTGTTTTTGTGAGAGGAACCAGCGATGTTTTCAATTTGGGGACAAAAATAAGCGCCCATTCACAACCGAAAAAGAAACTTGACTGGGTCGTTTTCAGCGCCACACAATCCTATCAAAACAACTACGAATACAAGCTGAACGGAGAATATTATGGATCGCTGAGTTATGCGGTTAATCTTGCACTCAGCGAATTATCAGCGAAGATAAGTTACTCCGAATTGTTTGAGTCGATACAATCACAAAGAACAAACATGAAGGTGTCCGGATACCCACAAAGACCAATGATAGATGGAGCTGATTTTTACAAAAACCAAATTGCGTTCTGATACAAGGATTTTATCAGACACTGAAAAAATAGAAGCGATTCTCAACAGGGATGAGTTCCTAACCGGCAGAATATACACCTTGTACAGGGATGAGTTTATTAATTTCCTCAGAAAGATGATAAAGAA